>JAAYNT010000032.1 GCA_012520715.1 Acholeplasmataceae bacterium | reverse complement strand
TTTCAAATGGTCCGTCAATTAAAATATCAGCGGTTTTTAAGATCTCATTTATTACTGGATTTTCTAAATCTAGTAACTCTTCGTAGTATCTACCAGAGTAGACTACGACTGATAAATTAGTTTCTTTAGCTTTTTTAACTAAGTATAGTGTTTTGTCTGGTTGTAAAAACGGATCTCCACCTGAGATTGTAATACCTTCTATTAGTGGATTTTTTTGCCAAACTTTTACAATATCATCTACTTCAACTAGTCTTCCGCCTTCTGGATCCCAAGTCTCAGGGTTATGACAACCTTTACAACCAACTAAACAACCTTGAGTAAATACTACAAATCTCATACCTGGACCATCTACTATTGAGTCATTAACAAGTCCAGAAATTTTAATTAAATTTTTAATGTTTTTAACTCTTAATTCAACTTCTTCATGTTCAAAGTTAACAAGATTAATTGGGGCAATTGTAATATCATTTACTCTTCTATATTTTAAAAATGGTTTAGCTGAACTCTCAACTCTTTCACATCCTGGACAAATTGAGGTTTCAATATTACCATAATAACCACAAATTGGATCAAAGTCTAAGTCGTGGTTAATAGCGGCATAACCAATGTTTCTTTGCTTCATAATCTTAATTAAGTTATGAATTGAATTTGGTTTAGTCTCTTTTTTACCACCTAGTTCAATATATGTAATATGTCCGCCAGTAATTAAACTATGATATGGTGCTTCAATAATTATTTTATCTTCTGCTACAATTGGATAATTTGATGGCACATGAAATGAATCAGTATAAAATGTTTTATCAGTAACCCCTTGAATTATTCCAAATCTTTGTTGATCTTTATAAATAAATTCTTCAGTAGTTCCAACTTTAGATGAGGCAACAAGTTGGAAGTTTAGATCATATTTGTTTTTATATGTTTCAAGTAAATTATTCATGGTTCTAATAATTTCTAGACCTAGATGTCTACTTTCTTCACTTTGACCATGATGTTTACCAGTTAGTGCTACTAGCGCTTCTGCTAGTCCTGCAAACCCGACATCTAGTGAACCATTTCTAATAATTGATGAAATATTATCATTAATATCTAAACTACTAGCATCACGCCAAGCATGATCTTGCATTAAAAATGGTAAATGAAGAGCTTTTAAGTTAGATAATCCACGATATCTTTCTAATAACTGTTCAACAACATCTTCTAATAATAGTTCTAGGTTTTTATAAAATACATCTATTTTCTTAGATACTAAAGCAAGTCTTGGTAAGTTAATTACAGTCTCAGCAATACTACCTCTTGAAAGAGGTGATTTATTATACTCAATTGTATTATAAATAACTCTATTTCTTGTTGAACCAATTGAGATGTGTTCTAAATTATCTACTCCTTCAATAATATTAGGAGTTGAGTCTAAAAACAAATAATTTGGATACATCGTCTTAGCTGTTGTTTCAACTGCTAAGTTATATAAATCAAAGTTTTTATCATTCTTTTTATAATTGATACCTTCTTTAATTTTAAAAACTTGGACTGGTGCTGTAAATAGATGGTTACCTGGCGCTCCTTTTTGAGTTGCTTTTAAGATGTTTTTAATAACTAATCTACCTTCTTTTGATGTATCTGTTCCATATGAGATAGATAAATTAACAACCCCGTCACTATTTTTAGTTGGCATCATTTTAATAATTAAAAGAAGTTCATGCAACGCTTTAAATAAATCGTCATTTATTTTTGTTTCAACCATTTGGTGTATTTCTTTTAATTTTTCTTCGCTAATGCCTTTAGAAACCAATAATCCGTCTAAGTCATGATTGCCAATTTGAAATGTTTTTCCTTGTGATTCAATGTCTTTTATTAATGTTTCTAAATCCCAAACAAACTCAAATAACTTTTCAATATTTAATAATGTTTCAACAAATAATTTATGGTAGTTCTTTCGAACTGCCTTGGCCATAATAAAATCAAAATTAGGAATTTGTATTCCTCCATATAAATCATTTTCAGCTTTAGCAATCACAAAAGACAAAAATAATATATATTCATTAAATGTTTCTGGGTTTTTAATAATAGTATTATCTTTTTCAATACCTTCTTTAAATAATTTTTCAATATCTATTTGTAAAGTGTTAAAAGAGGAATTATAATATTCCATTTCTTTAATATAAATATCACCATTTTCGTGTAGTTTAGTATACTTAGGATCAATTACAAACATCCTGTTATACTCTTTGGCTCCTTCGCGGCCATAAGAGATTATGGATCTTGCTGGATTTTCATAATGAAAATCTTTTCTTCTTTGCAAGAAATCGCTAGTTGTTTTTTTATCAGTTTCGATTTCTTGGAAAGTTTTCATAAGTCTTGAATCTCTATCTCTTACTCTACTTCTTTCTTCTCGGTATAAAATATAAGCTTTTGCAACTTCAGGAAGTTTTGATAACATTAATACTTCTTCAACTACGTCTTGAACGTATTCAACTGTTGGCACTCTTCCTTCAGGAGTTGTTTCTTCAACTCTTTTTACTACTTCTTTTGTAATTTTATTAACACGATTAACAGTAACTTCAGCTTCAACTGCGATTACTGCTTTTTGAATGGCTTCTAATATTTTTTCTTCATTAAATTTTACGTAACGCCCATCACGTTTTCTAATTCTAGCTATCATATTTAGTCCTTTCGGATAAAAAGAGGCATCAAGTCGATGCCTCTTTAATCACTTTTTATTAATTAGTTTGTATATACTTGACTATATTTGAAAAGTTATTATATACTTCGACGACATCATTATCTTCAACAACTAATGTTGGTACTGATTTAATATCATATTTGTTAGTTAATTCTACTTCTTTATCAGCTAAGATAATTTCATAGTTAATGTTTTGTTTTTGTAAGAAGTCTTTAATCATAACACAGTTTGGACAAGTCTCAGTTGTAAATAGTAATAATTGTGCATCTTTTGATGCTTTAGATTTAACTTCCCTCTCTGCTTCATTAATAGCACTTTCGATAATATCGACATCATTAATAACATATTCTGTTCTTGCTTTGTACTCTGCTTGTTTACCATCATTCCAGTTTTTAATTGGACGATAGTAACCAGTAATTCTTGAATAAATCTCAGTTTCTCCACCACAAACATCACATACTGGAATCTCACCAACTAAATATCCGTGTTCTGGACATACTGAATAAGTTGGAGAAAGTGTAAAGTATGGAAGTTTAAAGTTTTCAGCAATCTTTTTAACTACATTCGCTGCAGCTTGCCAGCTTTGCAGTTTTTGACCTAAGAAAGCATGGAAAACTGTACCTGATGTATATAAAACTTGAAGTCTATCTTGAATCTTTAGTGCTTCTGATACTGACTCAGTATAGTCAACTGGTAAGTGACTTGAGTTAGTATAGTAAGGTGTACCACCTGGTTCTGATGCTGTAATGATATCTGTGTATCTGTCAACATCATGTTTAGCTAGGCGGTATGTAGTAGATTCTGCTGGTGTAGCTTCTAAGTTATATAAATCTCCATATAACTCTTGATAGTCTGATAGTCTTTCTCTCATATAGTTTAAGACATCTTCAGCAAAGTCTTGAGTTTCTTTGTGAGTTAAGTCTTTTCTTAACCAGCTAGCGTTTAGTCCTACTTCGTTCATTCCAATTAAACCAATTGTTGAGAAGTGGTTATTAAAATGACCTAAATAACGCTTAGTATAAGGATAAAGTCCCGCTTCTAGAAGTTGAGTAACAACATCACGTTTTAATTTAAGTGATCTTGCTGATACGTCCATTAAATGTCCTAATCTCTTGTAGAAGTCTTCTTCACTCGTTGCTAGATATGCAATTCTTGGTAAGTTAATTGTAACAACACCAATTGAGCCGGTGTTAGAACCTGCACCAAAAAATCCACCTGCTTTTTTTCGTAATTCTCTTAAGTCTAATCTTAAACGGCAGCACATTGATCTAACATCTGATGGTTCCATATCAGAGTTAATATAGTTAGAAAAATATGGAGTTCCGTATTTAGCAGTCATTTCAAATAATAAACGGTTATTTTCATTATCTGACCAATCAAATTCTCTAGTAATTGAATATGTTGGAATTGGATATTGGAATCCTCTACCATTAGCATCTCCTTCAATCATTACTTCTAAGAATGCTTTGTTGACCATATCCATTTCTTTTTGACAATCTTTGTATAAAAAGTCCATCTCAACTCCACCGACAATCGCTGGTCTTTCAGCTAAGTCATGTGGAACTGTCCAGTCTAGTGTAATATTAGAAAATGGTGCTTGACATCCCCAACGGCTTGGTGTATTAACACCAAAGATAAATGATTGAATGGCTTGTTTAACTTCATCATATGATAAGTTATCAACTTTAATAAATGGTGCTAAATAAGTATCAAATGATGAAAATGCTTGGGCTCCTGCCCATTCATTTTGCATAATACCTAAAAAGTTAACTAATTGGTTAGATAGTGTTGATAAGTGTTTAGCAGGTTTTGAAGTAATTTTACCTTCAACTCCACCAACTCCTTCTCTAATTACTTGTTCTAAGTCCCAACCAGCACAATATGCTGAT
>JAAYNT010000031.1 GCA_012520715.1 Acholeplasmataceae bacterium | reverse complement strand
GAAGTAAATCATATACATTTCCAGAAGCTAAAGGTGAGATTGAATTAAAGTTCTATATGAAAGATGATGGAACTATCGTTTACTATGAATTCTTAAAGTATGAACATTCTAAAGGTGCATTCCAAAGAAGAGTTATTGAGTTCTTAGATACATTTATTGGAACTAAGACTGATGATATTACTCAAACAATTGCAGATAATAAAGGATTATATGCAAGATCAACTGAAACTGTTGATAATATAATTGTTCCAATTCTTCTTGAAATTCAAGAAGCAAATAAAGGTCCATTAGCTATAGCATTTGGTAACTATACTATCGAAGAAGATGCGACATTTACTTCTACAGAAATTATTTCTAAAAAAGAATTAATTGAAGGAGATTCAAATGGATTTGCCTACACAGGAAGTAAATCATATACATTTCCAGAAGCTAAAGGTGAGATTGAATTAAAGTTCTATATGAAAGATGATGGAACTATCGTTTACTATGAATTCTTAAAGTATGAACATTCTAAAGGTGGATTCCAAAAAAGAATTATTGAATTTTTAGATACATTTATTGGAACTAAAGCAGAAAATATTACTCAAACGATCGCAGATAATAAAGGATTATATTCAAGATCAACTGAAACTGCTGAAAATATAATCGTTCCAATATTATTAGCAATAGAAACTGAGGTGAAGTAACAATGAAACAAGAAGCAAAGAAAAATTTATTTAGTTTACTTATACCAATCGGTATAATGGTATTAGCTTCAGTGCTAGTTATTGTAGCCTTTATTGTTACATATAAATTTGTAACTAAACCAAATGATTTCGATGAAATCTTTGGTGAAGGTTATAAAGAAGTTGAAGTATTAAAAGGTAGTAAAGATAACGTATCATACACTAAATTTGAAGTTAAAGGTGATGTTGAAGGTTTTGTTTATCAAGGTAGAAAATATCATGAATTTGACCCTGGTACTGATATTGTTAAAGGTTATATCGGAATTAAGATTGCAACCGACAAAGACGGTAAAATCTTAGGAGTAGCATTTTATGAGTATGGTCATAGTACTACTGGTAAATGGCAAGAAATAACAACAGAATATTTCGAAGCATATAAAGATACTAACTTAGAAGATGTTGTAGAAACTCACGCTGCAAATAGTGATATAATGGCATCAGCTACACAAAGTAGTACAACAGTATATGATATTTTATTAATTCTTAAGGGGGTGAAATAAGATGTCACAAGAAGTAGTTAAAGAAAAAAGAGTAAGAAAACCAAAAGAGAAAAAAGTTGATAATCCAGATTCATTATCAAGTATTATGAAACAAGGAATATTTAAAAATAACGCACTCTTTATTGGCTTACTAGGACTATGTCCAGCCCTAGCTGTTACAATGTCATTTGAAAGTGCACTGGGAATGTCAATTCTGGTATTAGTTATTTTAATAATTACTAACATCATTATTTCATCAATTAGAAAGTTTATTCCAGATGAAATAAGAATTCCAGTTTATATTGTTATTATTGCAACTGTTGTTACGGTTTTCCAAATGCTAGTTCAAGCATTTCTTCCAGAACTATATACAACACTAGGTGTATTTATTGCCCTAATTACAGTTAACTGTATTATTCTAGGTCGTGCTGAAGCGTTTGCTAGTAAAAACGGAGTTGTTAAATCGATGTTTGACGGCTTAGGAGTTGGATTAGGTTTTGGCGGAGCGATGTTACTAATTGGATTTGTAAGAGAATTCTTTGGAACGGGAACGATTGTTATTGGTAGAGTATTTACTTTTATTCCTGAGTTCTCAGTTATTCCTTATAAAGAAGGAAGTAGTATTCCACAATACTTTTTCTCAACACTAACTCAAGCTCCAGGTGCATTTATTGTAATAGGGTTACTACTAGCGTTATTTGTATTTATAGGTCAGAAAAGAGGTGCTAAACGATGATCGAAATTTTAAAGATATTCATTGATTCAATGTTAGTTAATAATATTGTTTTATTAGGATTTCTAGGAATTTGTTCATTCTTAGGTGTCTCTACTAAAACTAAAAATGCTGCTGGTATGTCAGCAGCAGTAGTAGTTGTAATGATTGTATCGGTTTTAATTACATGGCCACTATATGAGTTTGTATTAAAACCAGCAGGCATTTCATATATTCAAACAATTGCATTTATTTTAGTAATTGCATCATTAGTTCAAATAATTGAAATGTTTATCAAAAAAACTAGTCCAGGCTTATATTCTGGTCTTGGAATTTTCTTACCGCTTATTACAACAAACTGTGCCATTTTAGGTACAGCAATCAAAGTTACAAAATACACTAACTTTACACATGTTATGGCAGCAACAATTGGTACAGCTTTCGGTTATGCACTAGCAATGATTATATTTAGTGCAATTAGAGAAAGACTTATTAAAAATGATGTACCAAAACCATTCCAAGGAGTGCCAATTGCTCTAATTACTGCAGGTATTATGGCATTTGCATTTAGCGGATTACAAGGATTAATCTAATATGGAATATATTCAGGTTTTAATTGGGCTTGCGGTAATTTTATTAATTGTTGGAGCTTATATAGCTGCAACATTAATTAACCGCAAGACTAAAGTACCAGCAGGTTGCGAACTATCTTACTTAGAAGCAACTTGCGGCGCATGCTTAAATAAATCATGTGAAATTAAAAAAGAAGAGAAGGTGAGTGTAATATGATGATATATATATGGCCACTTATAATTTTAGGTATTATGGGGCTATTACTTGCAGTAGCACTAACACTATCTAATCACTTCTTAGAAGTAAAAGAAGATCCAAGAATAGATGTTGTTGAAAGTTTACTACCAGGTATTAACTGTGGTGCTTGCGGAACTCCAGGTTGTAGAGCATTTGCTGAAGGAATTGTAAAAGGCGAAATCAAACAAGTATCACGTTGCCGTCCCGGTAATGCTGAGAAAAATTATAATCCAATTATTGAATACTTAAAAGACCATCCAAATGAAGATGGCACAGTAATTGATGTTAGAATTTAATTATTTTATATTTAAAGGCGAAGTTTAATCTTCGCCTTTTTTATATATAGTAATTATTTAAAATATCAAGCATTATAAATAAAAAACCACAAAATTATTAAATTGCTAGATATTTGGTTTATTAAACTATTAAGCGGCTAATTATGTAAAAGTAAATACAAGTAATATTAATATTGTTTATTTGGTTAATAATGCGATTTTCAAATGTATGGATACTTTATTTTATAATTTAACTTTAACATTGGGATTGATATCACTTATGTATTATGTTAAAATTAAAGTGCTTATTAATTATATTAATAAAATTTAGTTTATTTAAAACCAAACTTATATAGGAGGTATGGCATGAGTCATAATAAACGCAGAATTATTAGATTAGGGTCACTATTTTTAATAGTAGGCCTATTTTTGGCTTTATTAACCGGATGTATCCAGCAAGGACCAAAGGTTGATAGAGAAGATGTTAAACTTGCTTCTGAGCAAGTTCAAATTGCCTTTAGAGGTGACGACTCAGCAACTAATGTTACGCAAGACTTTGATAT
>JAAYNT010000030.1 GCA_012520715.1 Acholeplasmataceae bacterium | reverse complement strand
ATTATGGGGCGGCTGACCGGAATTGAACCGGCGAATGTCGGAGCCACAATCCGATGCGTTAGCCACTTCGCCACAACCGCCATCTTAATATCGCAAATATTATTATACAATAAATTTTTAAAATGTCAAAACAAAACAATTTATACTTATAATTTGAATATATACTATATTATTTGGTATTATAATATAGATTGAGGTGAATATTATGTTTAAAGGAAATTTTATGCGGATATTAGGATACATTTTATTTTTAGCTGCTGGATTTATTCTAGTAGGAATGTTTTATAATACAGCTAGTTTAGGAAGGGTTAATTCTTATTATAAAGAAAATGTATTTCCAAAATTTAAAGAATATAATGAAAATAGTGAATATTTAGATGGTTTTATTACTGCTAATAATGGGTTTTATGATAAAACACCAATTTATACATTAAGTAATAATGATTCAGAAGCAAGTGAGTTTTTCTTCACTTTAAATATCTACCGTGCTAAGTTTGCATTTAGATCAAATGTATTATACTTCTTCCCAGCGGAACAAGTAGAAAACGGATTTATTATTGAATTTAAAAACTTACAATACAAAGGTGAAGATTTAATGGAACTTGATCGTGCAATTGATTCAGATTCAGTTGTATCTAATCGATTCCATGTTTATGTTACTTATGATGTAGAAACTAAGCAAGTAGACTTTCCACTTGCACCATCACAACCTTACGCATCATTTGATGCGCTAATGCAAAAAGATGATGGTACTTATGCTAAGTTAACTAGTATTAGAGTTGATTACATCCCACCTAAGGTTGATGGTGAAACTGTAAAAGCAAAAACATTACTAATGGTAAATAACTCTCCTGATTTAAATGCAGGAGACGGTGAGACATTTATTCGTAATGATTTAAATGTAACAAAAGAGTTATACACTATTGGTACTGATGAAGTAGCTGGAGTTTTCCCAACGGAAGCTGAACTACAAAACTCAACTTTCTCATATGAAAAACTTGATTTATCTAAATACAATGGATCAGTTGCACTTGCTACTTCTTTAGTAATTGTGGTAGTTATTATTGGTGCTTACTTCATGTTTGTTCATAAAACTGTAATGGCACACTTCCAACAAAAAAGAACTGAAAAACGTCTTGCTGCTAAAAGAGAAAAAGAATTAGCACAAACTCACGCACAAGATGCAGAATTTGAAGAAGTTGATAGTGACTCACCATTTAAATTTGAAGAAGCTCCAGTTGAAGATGCTACTATTGTAGAAAGTACTGAAGACGAACCAGTTGAAATAGAAACTGATAGCGAAACATCAGAAGAAAAAGAGTAATATATAGAAATGTAGTTATCAAACTACTTTGATATTTTAAAAGTTGTGATATAATAAATGGTGCTAGGGGCATGGTGTCAACGGTAGCACGTAGGTCTCCAAAACCTCAAGTGAGGGTTCGAATCCTTCTGTCCCTGCCATTTAAAAAATTATAATCTAAGGAAAAGAAAAGGGCACTGCAGTGCCCTTTTTTGATTTAAAATAGTTTTTTGATTCTTGATTTGTGTGCATATATTCTAATGGCTCTTGGGATGACTTCGATTTCAACTTTTCCTTCTTCCGCTTTCTCGCCATCAGCATTCCAAATTAGATTATATCCTTCAAGTGGAGTAATTGTTGCTTTGTTTGTTGAGATGTGAGTTTCTCTAAGTTGTCTTTTACCTGCTAAAATAACAAACCACGCTAGTCTAAACATCAATGCTGTTTTTCTACCACTAAACATTCTAATATCAATTACACCATCATTAAGTTTGGTTTTTCTTGAAAATCTCCAAAGTCTTAAACCACCAAATTGATTAGCTGCTAGTATTAATATAAGTGATACTTTTTTCTCTCTTACTTCACCGTTAGCTTCTACTCTAACTTTAAAGTCTGGTTTAATTCTTAATCCTTTAAGCCCGGTTTTTAAATAAGCTAATGATCCATATTTTTTCTTTTCTTCTCTTTTGGCCATATAACTAACTTCAGTTAGATATCCGGCCCCACAGACATATGTAAAATAAGAATCATTAATTTTATTAATATCCATTTCAACTGGTTCAGATGAAAATATTAAATCTAAGTTTTTATCAATATTTCTAGGGATTTTTAATATTCTAGCAATATCATTAATCGTTCCGTTTGGAATAACTGCTATTGTTGGTCTTACATCTGATTTCATGACACCATTAATTACTTCATGAACAGTACCATCACCGCCACAAACTAAATACATATCATAATCAGTTGACCATAGTTCGGCTTTATCAGTTAGATCTCCTTGGCTGCTTGAAAAATAGACTTCAAGTTCATAACCTTGTTCTTGAAATCTTTTTTTTGAAACCGTAACTATTTTATCGATTTTTTCTTTTCCACTGGCCGGATTGGCTAATAATAGAGCTTTCATATATGTTAATTATACACTTACAAATGCTATTTGTCCATCCTTATTAGTCTTATTTAAGTCAATTACCCTTTGATTATCGCTACCTCTATATGGTAGCTCTAAGTTTAATTTTTCTATTTCAAATGGTCCGTCAATTAAAATATCAGCGGTTTTTAAGATCTCATTTATTACTGGATTTTCTAAATCTAGTAACTCTTCGTAGTATCTACCAGAGTAGACTACGACTGATAAATTAGTTTCTTT
>JAAYNT010000029.1 GCA_012520715.1 Acholeplasmataceae bacterium | reverse complement strand
TTTTCCTAAATCATATGAAAACTATAATATTACTAATTTTTATCAAACTAGACACTTAGATATTATTACAGTCATTGGTAAAATTGTTAAAATTGAATCTTTTACTAAAAATATAAATATTATTAAATTAGTATTAAAAGTTGATAAAGCACTAACTAACGTTATAATCTTTAATCAACCTTTTTTATTAAATAGTTTAAAAGAAGATGATGTAATTTTAGTTAAAGGTAAATTTAATTTATACAAAAATGAGATTGCAGCAAGTAAAGTTTCTAAAAACATTGAAAAACTTGCTATTACACCACTTTATAATATTAAAGACGTAAATGATCATACAATGAGTGTAGCTATTAGTCATTTACTTAAAAATAATAGTGTCACTATTTATGAAACACTACCAATTCAAATTTTAAAAGAATTTAACATACCTAGTAGAATTGATGCTATTAATATGATTCATTTCCCAAAAGATGAAAACCAATTGGAACAAGCTTTAAAAAGATTTAAATACGAAGAAGCTATTCATCTCCAACTTGATTTATTAAAAGATAAATTAAATAAGCCAAAAAGAGATCCTATCTTATATGATTTAGAAATAGTTAAAACATTTATTGATTCAATTCCATATGAATTAACTGAAGATCAAAAACTAGCAACTAATGATATATTTAGAGATTTTAAAGGAAATATTAGATCAAAAAGATTAATCCAAGGCGATGTTGGATCAGGAAAAACAATCGTTGCTATTATATGTGCTCTTGGCATGATTACTGCAGGAAAACAAGCAGTTTTAATGGTGCCAACTGAAATACTTGCTAATCAGCAATATGAAAACATCAAAAAATTATTACCTAACTATAATATAGAATTATTAACTAGTAAAGTTAAAAATAAAGAAGATATTAAAAATAGATTACAATCAGGAAATATTGACTTTTTAATAGGTACACATGCGGTTGCTAGTGAAGATGTTAACTTTAATGATTTGGGATTAGTAATTGTAGATGAACAACATAAATTTGGTGTTGAACTAAGAGAAACGTTACTCAGTAAATCACAGACAGCAGATCTTATTTATCTAACTGCAACCCCAATACCTAGAACGTTAGGTATTGCGATATTTGGTGATTTAGAAACTAGTATTATTAAATCTAGACCAAGTTTTCAAAAACCTGTTATTACTAAATATTTTACTGATGACAAAATATTAGATTGTTATAATTTAGTTGATGAGGCAGTAAATAGAGGTGAACATGTCTTTATAGTTGTTCCTGCCATTTCATCAACATTAAAAGATTATAGTATTAATAGTGTAAAAGACGAGTTAGAAACTAGATATAAAGAAAAACTTTATATCTTACACGGAGATATTAAAATAGAAGATAGAAGTAATATTATTGATGATTTTAGTAAATCAAATGGTGCAGTCTTACTTGCAACTTCAATGGTTGAAGTAGGAATTGATTTAAAAACAGCAACTATTATGGTTGTTTTAGGAGCTGAAAACTTTGGGCTTTCACAACTCCACCAGCTTCGTGGTCGAGTTGGAAGAGGTAAAAAGCAAGGATATTTTTACGCAATATCGCAAAATGATGATGTTGAAAGATTAAAACTACTAGAACAAACTAATGATGGATTTAAATTAAGTGAAATTGATCTTAAGTTACGTGGTCCAGGTGAATTTTTAGGTTTAAGACAAAGTGGAGAATTTAAATCAGAGTTTTTAGATTTTAACTTAGATTATAATATTTTAGTAGATGCTAAAAAAGTGGCATCACGTATTTTAAGTAATAAAAAGGTATTAAATGAACCAGGATATTACTACTTAAATAAGATTGTCAATAAATAATAAGATAATATCTTATGTTATAATTAAATAAAGGAGTGATTGCATGATAAAAATCGCTATTGATGCAATGGGCGGAGACTTCGCACCAGAGCAAATTATAAAAGGAGTTAATCTAGCTATAGAAAAACACGATGATATAGAACTTGTTTTATATGGTGATGAAAAACTAATTAAAAAACATTTAAAAGAAAATAGTAGAGTAAATATTGTTCATACTACCGACTTTTTAGATATGGGTGTTGAAGATCCAGTAAAAGAATTTAGAACAAACCCAAATCATTCGCTATTTTTAGCAATGAGATCAGTAAAAGAAGGCGAAACAGACGCCATTGTAAGTGCAGGTCCAACTCAAGGTTTAGTAGTTGGCGGGCATTTTATATTAAGAAGAATAAGAGGAATGAAAAGAGTTGCAATTGCACCATTTATTCCAGATTTTAATGGAAGACAAAGAATTTTATTGGACTCAGGTGCAAATGTTGAGTTTAAACCAGAACACTTATTAGATTTTGCAATTGTTGCATCAATAATTGCTAAATCATATTTAAATATTGAAGAGCCTAAAGTTGGTCTTATTAACATTGGCTCTGAAAAAGGAAAAGGCAGAGCTGATGATTTATTAGCATATGATTTAATGGATGAAAATAAATTAATTAACTTTATTGGAAACGTTGAACCTAAAGAAATGTTACTTACAGACTGTGATGTTTTAGTTACAGATGGATTTACGGGTAATGTCTTAATGAAGTCATATGAAGGAGCAATTAAAGCGTTTTCTACAGCCATTAAAACAGAAGTTGAAAACTCATTTAAAGTTAAAATGGGCGCATTACTTATGAAAAGTGCATTTAATAATATTAAAGAAAATACTAATGCTGAAAAAGTTGGTGGAGCAATTTTAGTAGGAGTTGATGGTATTTTAATTAAGGCTCATGGTTCGTCAAATGATTTTGCATTTTATAATGCAATTAGACAAGCCAGAAGTATGGCTAAAGCTGATATAATTACTAAAATTAAAAAAGCTATTGAGGAAACACATAAAAATGACTGAAGCTAAGGATGTATCAATCCTACTAGAAAAAATTAAATTAAAACCAAAAGAATTAGAACATTATAAAACTGCTCTAACTCACTCATCATTTGCCTATGAACAGGAACTTGAAAGTAATGAGAGACTAGAGTTTTTAGGAGATGCTGTTTTAGAGGTGTTAATGAGTGAATACTTATACCAAAACTCAAAGGAGTTAGATGAAGGAACGATGACTAAGCGCCGCGCTCAATTAGTATGTGAAGAAGCTTTATTTGCTTACGCTATGAAAATAAATTTAGTCGATTTTTTAAAACTTGGAAAAGGCGAGCAAATAAAAGGTGCTTCACAAGCAACTGTGGCGGATGCTTTTGAAGCATTAATTGGGGCAATCTATATAGATTTAGGTTTTAGAGCAGCTAAAAAGTATTTTTATCAATTAGTTATACCTAATGTTAACCTAGCTGCTGATATTAGAGATTTTAAAACAATCCTACAAGAATATGTACAAGGCGATAAAAGATCACTTTTATACCGAATAATTGATGAACAAGGGCCATCTCATGATAAATCATTTACAGCTGCTGTTTACTTAGATGGTGAGATATTACTTGGTCAAGGAATTGGTAAAACAAAAAAAGAAGCTGAACAAAAAGCAGCTGAAGAAGCATTAAAAAAGGGGAAGTTCAATGTTGATCAAACAAATTTATGATGAATATGGTTTGCCAATAGAGCGAATCATTAACAAAGAATATAAACGATTAGGATTAAAACTACCAGAGTCGATGGTTCTTTTAGCTTTGTTTTCTATATATGAAAGAAGAAGAAACTTTACAATTGCTGCTATTTCAAGAAGAGTAGAATACACTAGAGAAGAAATTGGCCAATATATACTAATTTTACAAGAAAAAGGATTTGTAAAAGTAGAACTAGAAGTAAATAAAGACGGTAGAGAAAGAGAAGTCTTTAATCTAGATCCAGCTTTTCAAAAAATCCAAGCATTAATTGTAAAAGACTATGAAGAAAAAAAGACCGTAGAATCAGCAGAACACATAGGAAGAATGATGGGACTACTTGAAGATAACTTAGGCCGTGTTTTATCGGCATATGAAATGGATTTAATAAGAAAGTGGTATCTAAAAGATACACTAACGTTTGATGATATTGAAAAAGAAATACGTCTAGCTATTTCCCAAAGTAAATGGTCAATTAATCAAATTGATAGAATTTTAATGACTGATAAAACTGACACAAGAGAAGTTGATCCAGAAACAGCAAGAGTAGTAAAAGATTTATTTAAAAAGCTATGAAAAAAGATCTAATTACTAAAACTCTTAACAAGATGTATCCAGATGCAAAGGCCGAATTAGATTACACTAATAACTTTGAATTACTAATAGCAGTTGTCTTAAGTGCACAAACAACAGATATTGGGGTTAACAGAGTAACACCTGAGCTATTTAATAAGTTTCCAACACCCGAATTGTTAATGAACGCTAATCAAGAAGAAGTTGAAGATTTAATAAAAACCATCGGACTATACCGTAGTAAAGCAAAAAATATTATTGGTTTAAGTAAAATTTTAGTAGAAAAGCATAATTCCGTGGTTCCTTCTAAAAGATCTCATTTAGAAGCCCTTCCCGGGGTTGGAAGGAAGACTGCTAATGTAGTATTATCAAACGCTTTTGGTAAGAATTATATTGCGGTTGATACTCATGTATCAAGAGTATCCAAAAGATTGGGTATTGCATTAGAAAGCGATAATGTGCTGACAGTAGAAAAGAAAATAGAATCATTCTTTGATAAAGGTGATTTACACAAACTTCATCACCAATTAATCTTTTTTGGAAGATATCATTGTACAGCTAGAAAGCCAAAGTGTGATGTTTGTGAGTTAAAAGAAGTTTGCAACTTTTATAAAAAAATGAAAAAATAATTGATTAAAGAGCCCTTCCGGCTCTTTTTTATATATTGATAGGCTTTTCAATTTCATATATTTTTGATAGTATCAAGATAAGGGCAACTTCGAAAATGAAAAATGAAAGGAATGGTAAAATTGTTTATTAACTTTAAGAAACTTTTAGCACACCAACCAGAAGTAAAACTTCAAGAGACTAAAAACACAGTTGGGTCTATTGTCAGATGGGAAAGGAAAAGAAGAAACATGACGCTACATGAAGGTGCAGAAGGTATTTGTAGTGTTTCATACTTATCTAAAGTAGAAAATAGTCTAATCGAACCAAGTGAACAAATATTAGATAACTTAAAAAAACGTTTAGAAATTGAAACACTCATTGATTTTGATTTACAAAGATATGATGAACACTATGACGATATCATTCAAACTATATTTAACTATAAACAAGTGTCAAGTTTTTACTATGATATGTATTTTGGAAAAAAAGATTATAAATCAAAATTAATTTTATATTCTTTTTATATTTCAAATGAAGCACTAGAAAAAGCAAGGCCTTTATATAAAGATTTGGAAATTGAAATATCCAAATTAACTCATAAAGAAATAAATCTTTTTTTCTATATGACATCACTTCTTTTTTATAAAGAAGGTAGATATTATTTATCTCATGAAGTGTTAAAATTAACAAAAATCATAACTAATGAATTATCACTAAAGATATTAATTGATCATTTAAGATACTTACTACAAGTATTAATTGGTAGAAATGAAGAAGCATTTAAAACTTTTAAAAAATTAAAAGAAGTATTAATAACTAATCAAAACTACAAAAGATATCAAGATTTATCTAATCAAAGAGTAGTATTAAACTTAAGTCATGTTAGTTATGATGTTGGAGTAAGTAAAATAAATAAGTTAAAAGAAAGATCAAAAATCGAAAAACTTAAATATCTTTCTTTTTTACAATACATTAATGATCGAAATATTAACATTTCAAAAGTTGAAAGTCATAAAAAAGAAAATCCAGAACTTTATATGATTTTATTATTACATTATGATAGATTAAATGATTTTAATAAAATCCAAGAACTAATTAAAGAAGATAAAAAGTTTAAGTCAAACTTTATAGTAGAACAACTGGAGTTTTTTCTAGTAAGTAAATATACATCTGATCAAGAATCATTTTCTAGATACATTATTCAAATAACTAAAGATATTAAATCAAACTATAACGGAATTAATGTTATAAATAAGTTATTTGATGTTGCAGCTAGTTATTTTGAGAATCAAAATTACTACAAAACAGCAAATTCGATTAGAAAACAACTATTTTTGTTACAAGAAGACTTAAAGAAATCATCTGAGTTCTAGTTTGTGGTAAAATTACTAGTAAGGGAGATGATAAAATGAAGAAAGGTTGGCATGCTATGCGAAGAAAAGCTCCATATATCATGTTGTTACTAGGAATTTGGATTATTGTTATAATGTTTATTGCCGGTGGAATATACACAAACGAAGAAGTCTTTTATCCAAAAGATCCATCTAAAGTTTATAATTTTACTGTATTTCAAGCTTTATTTGGTAAAAGTTTAGTTTATGATGGCGTATCAAAAACATTCTTTAAATTTAATCCAATTGGAATATTAATATTACCTTTAATTGTGGTTGGGTTAATACTACCAACATTTAACCGCATATATTATCGAATTAGACATTTGTTAAGTGGTTCATTTTTATTAGTTGCTGGCGCACTTATTTATATGCTTCCTGCAACTGCAAGAATTGGTCAAGGGTTCGAAGACCCATTAAATGTTACTGTCACATCAGGAGCACCACTAATTATAGCTGGAATATTTACATTCCTATTTGGCTTAATTAATATTATTATTGCAATTGTAAGAGAGAAAAATTAAAGTAAACACCTCTAACTATTACTATTATTAGTTGGAGGTGTTTTTTTAATGTTTATATTTAAATTCATTAATTTGTTATTAATGTCAATATCATGGACTAATGTTGAAGTAGAAGTTCCAGTTTATGAAGATATAGCAAACTACATTACAATTCCATATGCTACTTTATTTGAAGATGGCGAAGAAATTATTGATGAGGATATGTATTATGTATATAACGGAGTAGATAATACGTATTATAGTGATCTAAATACTAATTATTTAGGAATTATAAGACATTCTATTAAAGTGGTTTTTCCTAATTACTATCGCGAGTCAAAACAACAAATTGTTTTTAAAATAGTTGATAAAACTAATCCGGTAGTTACTTTTATACCAGAGTTTACGATTTTAGTTGGTCAACAAATACCAGATTTAAAAATTGGCTTAAAATATTATGATAACTATGATCCAATTGAAAATATTACAATAAACATTCAAGGCATTGAAACAATTAACAACAAACGGATTGGTGTTTATCCGTTTTTTTATCAAGTAGTTGATCAATCAATGAATTCAACCCTAGTTTCTTCAACGGTTAAAGTTATTGATACAACCGCCCCCATTATTGAAAAACTAAAAGAAATAAAACTAGAAATTGGTCAAAGTTTTGATGTTTTTACATTTTACAAAATAACTGATAATCACGACACCTATCTTGAGATAGTTGTTGATGACTCCAATGTTGATTATCAAAAACAAGGTAGTTATAATATAAAAATAACCGCTACAGATTCAAGTGGAAATGCGGCCATTAGGCAAGATACCTTAGTTATTACATATAGCGGAAAACCAATATTAACCGTATATCAAACTAACTTAGAGATAGAAGTAATGAGCAGTAATTGGTTAGAAGTCTTAAAAGAAAACATTAAAGAAGTATCTGATTTAGTTGATGACTTAACAAAAGATGATGTCTTTTTTGATCATAATTTAGATATCAAAAAGCTTGGAACATACAATGTTTCATATCAAGTTAAAAATTCTAATAACCAATCAACTGAAGTTGTAATTAAAGTTATAGTTTTAGATAAAACCAAACCAACTATCGAAATAATTAAACCACTAGAAATACCTGTTGGAACAAAATCATTTATTTATTATGACTATATAAAAATTAGTGATAATTTTGATGATACAAGATATTTAAATATTTCAATTAATCAAAAAATAAACTTAAATGAGTTAGGTAGTTATCCGGTTATTATTGAAGTAGTAGATCAATCTAAAAATAAAGAAAGAAAAGAAATAACGGCCCAAGTTATTGATAATATTGCACCAGAGTTTTTATTTGAATTTAATGAAGTTGAAATAGATGTATATCAAACTTACGATTTTACATTATTACAAGTTCGAGATAATTATGATAAGAGTCCTGAAATTTTTCCAAAATCAAAATACTTTAATGAAGTTGGTAAGTTTGAACTTACATTAACACTAGAAGATTCTAGTGGAAATATTACAAATAAATTACTAACTTTTATAATAAAAGATAATGAAAGTCCTATTATTAGCCTTTCAACATCAGAAATAAAACTGCCACTTAATAGCTTAAAACTAGACCCAAAAGACTATTTATTAGAAGTGTATGATAATTATGATAATTTAACCGCGGAAGATGTTTTAATAATTAATCAAGTAAATTATCAAGAGATAGGAAAATATAATTTATTATATTATTTAACTGATTTATCGGGAAATGAAGTTGCTGAGTCTATTACTATTATTATCGATGATACAAAAGCTCCAATTATTAAAGTTGAAAATATAACTATTAATAAAGGAGATAATATTAATTTGCTTTTAGGTGTTGAAGTAATTGAAGATAGTAACTATGAACTTAGAAGTTATCCCTACTCAATTAATACAAATGAAATAGGAACTTATCATATTACATATATAGCAGTTGATAGTAGAGGAAATATCGCAAAAGCAACCCGCCAAATAACAATAATTGATAAATCTAGTAATTATCGAGTACCTATATATATTGGAATAAATTTTATTGTTACAGGTGGTATAACATTAGGACTTTATGTTTATTTAAGTAAAAAACGTCGAATTTAATTGTTTTTTTGGACTTTTTAGTGATTATTAAGTATAATAGTGTTGTATAAAAATTATAAAAAAATGAAAGGAAAGATAAATTATGTCAAAAGTATTAGTAGTTTTCTGGAGCGGTACAGGTAATACCGAAATTATGGCTGAAAAAATAGCTGAAGGTTTAGAAAACGCAGGTCAAGAAGTTGATCTAAGAAACGTTATTGATGTTGATCCAAGCGAAATTAACGATTTTAGTAAAATCGCATTTGGTTGCCCATCAATGGCTGATGAAAAACTAGAAGAAGACGAGTTCGCACCTTTCTTTGAAGATGTAGAAGGGGATTTAACTGGTAAGAAAGTAGCATTATTCGGTTCATACGGCTGGGGATCAGGCGAATGGATGGAAGATTGGGTTGAAAGAACTCAAGATGCAGGCGCTGAAGTATTCAGAGGCGAAGGCTTAATTATCAACTATACTCCAGATGCAGACGGCGAAGATCAATGTGTTGAATTTGGCGAAGCATTTGCTGCGTTTTAATAAAAACAACCAATAAATGGGTCGATTTATCGGCCTTTTTTTTCTGTCAAAATCAAACATGTTATGATATAATATAGATGGTGATTTAATGTTTGGAACATTCTATTTACAAAGCGAATACAGTTTATTAAATAACTTAATTCCAGTTAAAGAATTAATTGAAAAAGCTAAGAAAAGTAACTACGATTTTGTATCCTTAGCTGACAATAATAACTTATATGGAATGTATGAGTTTTTTAAAGAATCAAAAAAACAAAATATAAAACCGGTAATTGGTATGAAAATAGTTGTAAACTATGAAGTAAACACTACTGGTTTTTTAATATATGTTAAAAATAATAAAGGTTACTTGAATTTACTTAAAATCTCATCAATTATTAATATAGAAAAAAGAAATATTGATTATGAAGAATTAATTAAATACCAAGAAGGTTTAATTATTATTTCTTCTGGAGATGACTCATTAATTGATGCTCATATTAATAACGGCGATATCCCAAGTGCTGAATCAATTACAATTAGATTTAAAAGAGATTTTAAAAACTTTTATATTGGCTTATCACTACACAGTGTTAACCATGAGTTTAAAATTGCTCCAAGTTTAACTAATTTAGCAATTAGACTAGAAGTAATGTTGTTACCACTTCAAAAAACATCATACTTATTAAAAGAAGACAAACAAAACTACTTATTACTAAGAGGTATTGACAATCAATCTTATCTAGATCAAGATGAGGGTGATTTAAGTTTTTTAACTAAAGAAGAATTAGAATATAGATTTTTAGATTATTCATTTGTTTTTAAAAATGTTAGTGATGTTATTAAGAAGATTAACTTTGAGTTTGAAGTTCCAAAACTTGAACTTCCATCACCTAAAACATCTAATTTATCGCCAGCAGATGAACTTCGGATGGAAGCTTTTAAAGGTTTGGAAGAAAGGCTTAGTAA
>JAAYNT010000028.1 GCA_012520715.1 Acholeplasmataceae bacterium | reverse complement strand
TCATTAGAAATAGCACTAGCTAGTTTTATGTTATCTTTAATAGTTATGATTTTTGTTGCTATCTTAGCTGCGATATTAGATATTAGTGTTTTTACAAGTTATAAAGGATTGTTATATTTTGGTAATTTACTAATTTACACTATCGCTGTCACAGCGATTAGTGTTTCATTAGGATTTGTCATTACTAACGAAGATACAATGGGTATGATCTCAGTACTATTATCACTTATCATGGCTTTTTTCTCAGGTGCGTTTGTTCCAATGGAACTATTAAGTAATAATGTAAAAATGATTGGAAAAATCTTTCCAGCATCTTACTTTATTTCAAATAATAACATTATTGCTGAGATGACTAGTTTTAGTATTAATGGATTAGTTGGTAACTTATTAATTGTTTTAGGGTTTGCGCTATTATTTACAGTTATTGGAGTTATTATTAACAACATCCAAATTAAAAAAGAGATAAGTTAAAATTATAAATTATAAAACTGATTGAAATATTGGACAAGATTTGAAAAAACAGTAGAAATGTGATATACTAATAATAGAGCTTTTGGCTTATTGAAAGCAATAAAACCAGATTATTAAAACAAATAAATCTAAGTTGTCTTTAACTTAGATTTTATTTATGTCTAAATAAGTAATTAATTATATAATTAAACTAAAGAATAATAGTATTTTTAATTTGCAATAGTGATATATCTATGATATATTAACTAATGGTATAAAAAATACGCATGCTTAATGTTTGTAAGACTCAAGTGCCAAAAGGTGGGTCTTATTAGTTAGGCAGAGGAAAAAAACGAAAAAGGAGAAAGATATACTATGGCAGTCGTTTCAATGAAACAATTATTAGAAGCGGGTGTGCACTTCGGTCATACGACTAAAAGATGGGACCCAAGAATGAAGCCTTATATTTTCACAGCTAGAAATGGAATTTACATTATTGATTTAAAAATCACAGCTGAGAAAATCACTGAAGCTTATCAAGCGATGTTAGAAATCGTTCAAAACGGCGGACAAGTTTTATTTGTCGGCACTAAAAAACAAGCTCAAGAAGCTGTTAAAGAAGTAGCACAAAAAACCGGTCAATTTTATGTTGACGAAAGATGGTTAGGTGGAACTTTAACTAACTTTAAAACAATTCGTAAATCAATTAAAAGATTAAAAGATTTACATAAGTTAGAAGAAGATGGTATTTTTGAAAAATTACCTAAAAAAGAAGTTCTAACAATCTTAAAAGAACGTGCTAAATTAGAGAAAAACTTATCAGGTATTAAAGAAATGCAAAAAGTTCCTGAGGCAATCTTTATTGTTGACCCAAGAAAAGAACTTAACGCAATTAGAGAAGCTAAGAAATTAGGAATTCCAGTATTTGGAATTGTTGATACTAACTGTAACCCTGAAGAAGTTGATTATGTAATCCCATCAAATGATGATGCTATTAGAGCAGTTAAATTAATCATTGATATTATGGGTAATGCAATTATTGAAGGTCAAGGCGGAGTTGTTGAACACGTTGAAGATGAAGAAGATATTGATCAAAGTTCAGTTTTAGAAGGTGAAGTTGTTCAAAAAGATCGTAAAGATCGTCGCCCACAACCACGTAAGAAAACTAAAGCTCCAAAATCAGTTGTCGAAACTACTAAAGAAATTAAAAGAGATATTCCAGCTGAAAGCGAACCTTCAAAGAAAGAAATTCCATCAATTGAAGAAGATTTAGCTTCAAAAACTGTCGCTGAATTAAGGGCGTTATGTAAAGAACGCGGTCTATCAGGCTATTCAAGATTAAAGAAAGCTGAATTAATCGAACTTTTACAAAACAATTAATTGAAGGGATTTAATCCCTTCTTTTTATAGGCAAATGCTTGTATAAATTACATTTTATATGTATAATTAAAGATAGGGACATATACTAAATATATTTAGTATTAAGATAATTAAAATAATATAAAGGAGGACATTTAAGATGCCAACAATTGAAAAAATTAAAATATTAAGAGAAAAAACAGGAGCCGGAATGATGGATTGTAAAAAAGCTTTAGTCCAAACTAACGGTGATGTAGATAAAGCAGTAGACTTCTTAAGAGAAAGAGGACTACTTAAAGCTGCTTCAAAAGCAACTAGAGTTGCTGCTGAAGGTTTAGCAAACGTTATTATTACTGGTAATGAAGCGTTAATTTATGAAGTTAACTCAGAAACTGACTTCGTTTCACAAAACGAAAACTTCCACAAGTTAGTAGAAGAAGTTGGAACAGTTATTCAAGCTTCAGGAGTTACTAATACTGAAGATGCATTAAAAGTTGTAAATAAAGCCGAAAAGTTAACAGTTGAACAAATGCTTTTAAACATGACAGCTAAAATTGGTGAAAAAATTACACTACGTAGAGTTTCAAGATTAAACAAACAAGACGATGAAATCTTTGGTTTATATAAACACCAAGGTGGAAGAATCGTTGGTTTAGTTGTTGTTAAAGGTGGAGACGATGAATTAGCTAAAAACATCGCAATGCATGTTGCAGCATCTAATCCTAAATTCTTAGACCGCAATTCAGTTGATGAAGCAACTGTTGCTCATGAAAAAGAAGTTTTAACACAACAAGCACTAAACGAAGGAAAACCTGCTAATATCGTTGAAAAAATGGTTATTGGTAGATTAAACAAATTCTTTGAAGATATTTGTTTAGTTGATCAAGCATACGTTAAAGATCCAGATATTAAAGTTAAAAAATACTTAAAAGACAACCAAGCTGAAGTTAAAAACTTCGTAAGAATAGAAGTTGGAGAAGGTATTGAGAAAAAAGAAGAAGACTTTGCTGCAGAAGTAGCTGCACAAATGGGTCAATAATTATTCTTTAAATAATAACTTGAAAGGCGTGACGATATGTATAAACGAATCATCTTAAAAATAAGCGGTGAAGCACTAAAAGGAGATAACTTATCAGGAATTGATCCTAAAACAGTTAAATCGATCGCCGCTCAAATTAAAGAAGTTCACGAGCTAGGAGTCCAAATTGGAGTAGTAGTAGGAGCTGGTAACTTATTTAGAGGCCGTATTGGTCAAGAATTAGGAATGGACCGCTCACAAGCTGACTATATGGGAATGCTTGGAACTATTATGAACGGACTTGCACTACAAGATGGTCTTGAAGGCTTAGGTGTACCAACCCGTGTCATGACTGCAGTTGAAGTAAATGCAGTTGCTGAACCTTATATTCGTAGACGCGCCTTACGCCACTTTAATAAAGGTTATGTTTTAATATTTGTTGGTGGTACGGGTTCACCGTACTTCTCAACTGATACTGCAGCTGCCTTAAGAGCTGCAGAGTTAAATATGGAAGCTATTTTAATGGCTAAAAACGGAATTGACGGTATTTATAATAAAGACCCATTAAAATATGACGATGCTAAGATGTATCATGAACTTACGCAAAGAGAAATCTTAGAAAAGCGTTTAGAAGTAATTGATCAAACTGCAGCCGCCATGTGTTTAGAAAATCAAATTGAATTAATAGTCTTTAATATGAATAAGCCAGGAAACATTAAAAAAGCCGTGTTAAAAGAAAAACTCGGCACCAAAGTTAAATGGGAGGAACAATAATATGCACGAACTATTAGATACGATATTACTTGAAACCGAAGAAAGAATGGAAAAGGCAGTTAAATCCTTAGTTAAGGAATTTGCCACAATTAGAACTGGAAGAGCAAATCCAAGTTTATTAGACCGTATTGAAATTGAATATTATGGTGTGATGACACCAATTCATCAAGTAGCTTCAATTAATGTTGTTGAAGGAGTTCAACTATATATTAAACCATTTGATAAATCAGCATTAAAATTAATTGAAACCGCAATTTATGCATCAGATCTTGGCCTACCACCAGCTAATGATGGTGTTGGTATTCGCCTAACGCTTCCGGCGTTAACCGAACAACGTCGCCGTGAGCTAACAAGAGAGATTGATAAGATGAGCGAAAATGGTAAAGTTCAGATTAGAAATATTAGAAGAGATGCCAACGATCAAATTAAAAAAATAGGCTTACCAGAAGATGATGAGCATAGTGCATTAGGTGATATCCAAAAACTAACAGATAATTATTCTGAAAAGGTCGATAAAGAGACAAAAATCAAAAATGATGAAATCATGACAATATAGGAAAAACCACTTAATCACGATATTATCTTGATATTTATAAAGAAATACTTTATAATAAAAGTAACAAAGATAATTTTTAAAAAATTGAAAGGAGAAAATTATGGGCTATGTAAAATGGATGGATAACAATCCAAAATGGTTAAAAGTAGTTTTAGCTATCTTTTTAGGTTTTTTCTGGGGAATTTACAGAATTGTTAAATCAGCAGTAGAAGGAAACATGTTAGGAGTAATTTTAGGTATTGTATTATTATTTGTAGGTGTGTTGGTCATGTGGGTTGACATTGTAACATTGATCCTGATGGACAAAATCCTTTGGTTCTAAGACTAGAAAGTATAAGAATTTAATTCAAATAAAAGGCCATTTATGGCCTTTTATTTTTGGATAAATATCTTATAATTGTTATTAAGCTTATAATTATGTTATAATTATTTAAGTTATAAGGAAAGATGTAGATGAAAAAAAGAACGATTACAGCATTAATTATTGTCTTAATTTTTGCGCCACTTTTAATATTTGAACAAATGATCATACCTTTCGAAGTAGGGGTTGGTCTTTTAGCTGTTTTAGCAGCCTTTGAGTTAATTAGTATGTTTGAAAGAGAACATAAATTTGACTGGTTTTTAAAAGTTGCTATTATTATATTTACCATTGGCTTTTATGTCATTATTGGTAATGTTTGGCATTCAAGTAGTGGTCAGAATTTAAATGAGCTTAAAACAGATGTTACACTAATACTTACTGCAGCGTTACTTGTTATATTTATGTTATCAATTTTCCTTAAAAACTTTGATGCTAATACGCTAGGTATTGCCTTACTAATCATCTCTTATTTAGGTTTAGGGTTTGGATCACTTGTAATTTTAAGACTACTTGGATCTAGATACATTATTTATGTATTAATGGTAACAGTATTGACTGATACCTTTGCCTTTTTGTTTGGCGTTAAATACGGCAAACATAAAATGGCCCCAGTTATTAGTCCTAAAAAGAGCTGGGAAGGAGCAATTGCTGGAACAGTCATTGCAACCGTAGTAGCATCGATGTTTGCCCTATTTTACGGGATGATTTTTCCAAATGGCTCATTTTTTAATGCTAACGGAAAACAAACTATCTTACATGGTATTACTAGTTTGGGTACGGGAGCTGATAAGGCGCCAATCTTGTGGCAACAAGCCTTAATTATTATTCCGCTTACCTTAACTTTATCGATATTTGGACAATTAGGTGATTTATTTGCTTCTAAATTGAAGCGTACTTATGATATAAAAGACTTTGGAGAGATATTTCCAGGTCATGGTGGAGTGTTAGATAGGTTTGATTCTACAATATTCGCCGCCTTATTTTTAGTCTTTGTTTTTAGAATATTAGGAGAAGTATGGCCAGTATAGAAGTAAAAAATATTTATATTCTTGGAGCTGGTGGCTCAATTGGACTTCAAACACTAGATATCTTAAAACATAACAAAGACTTTAATTTAGTAGGATTATCACTTAGTTCAAATGATCACATTAATGAAGCAATCCTTTCAGTATTTAAACCAGAGATTGCTTCACTTAGATATGAAAATCAAATAAGTAAGTATCAAAGTAAATATCCAGATATTAAATGGGTTTTAGGTGATGAAGGCTTACTTGAAGTAGCAAGATATCATAAACCAGGCTTACTTATTAATGCTCTATCTGGTTCAAGTGGTTTAATGCCAACCGTTGAAGCTATTAAAGCAGGAAAAGATATTGGACTTGCTAATAAAGAAACATTAGTAATGGCTGGACCAATTATTAAAGATTTAGTAATTAAGCATGGTGTTATGTTACTGCCAATTGATTCTGAACATTTTGCTCTTTGGGAGTTATTAAGACAAGTAGAAAACAGAGACAATATTAAAAAAATAGCGATCACTGCAAGTGGTGGTGCATTAAGACATTTAAGTAGACGCGATCTAGTTAATGTTACAAAAGAAGACGCCCTAAAGCATCCTAACTGGGAAATGGGACCCAAAATTACAATTGATAGTGCGACAATGGTTAATAAAGGACTTGAAATAATTGAAGCTAACCATTTGTTTGGCTTTGATTATTATGATATTGAAACTTTATTACACGATGAGAGTTTAGTTCATGCTATTGTTTATTTAAAAGATGGAACTAAACTAATGAATATATCTAAAAATGATATGAAAATACCTATTAGAAAAGTTTTATATTTTCCATATCAAATTGAAGATGAGCCAATTACAAACATATCTAAACTAACCTTAAAACCAATGGATGAAATTAGATATCCAATGATAAGTTTAGCTTATGAAGTAGGTAAGATTGGCGGAATCTTACCAACTATATATAACGCAGCTAATGAAGCTGCGGTTGATTTGTTTTTAAAAGATAAAATTACTTTTAAAGAAATAGAATCAATTATCATTAGATACACATTATCTAGTGATAATATTAAAAATCCGACCTTAGAAGATATTATTAGAGTTGATAAAGAGATAAAACAAGCTATTTACAACTACTATTTAGGAGAGTGACATGATGGGAATCTTTTTACTTAATTTATTAGTATTTATATTAGTATTAGGTATTATTATTTTATTACATGAACTGGGACACTTTTTTGTTGCTAAACAAATTGGTGTTTTATGTCATGAATATTCAATTGGAATGGGACCTGCACTATATAAATATAAAAAAGGAGAAACAACTTATTCCATTAGAGCTATTCCAATTGGTGGATATGTAAGCTTAGCTGGTGAAGATAATAACTTTGCAATGATCAAAGAAAATGATACGATTGGTCTAAGATTTGATGAAGACAAAAAAGTATCAGGTATTGTCTTATCATATGATTTAGAGTCTGAAGTTATCGGAAAAGTTAAATCATATGAGTTATTTGATAGAAACAAAAAAATTAGCGAAGATTCAGACGAAGTTAGCGGATTATATATTGAATTAGAATTAGAATCAGGTGAAATAGTAAGATATACTGTCTTAGATAATGCTAAATATTACTATGGTAAAGAAAAAGAGTTACAAATTGCACCAAAAGAAAGAAGTTTAAACTCAAAACCAAAATGGCAACGTTTCTTAGTCATGTTTGCTGGACCACTTATGAACTTTGTATTAGCAATTTTACTATTTATAGTTGCTTTTGCGATAACTGGCAAGCCAGTTCAAGAAGCAAAAATAGCTAAAACTATACCAAATGGACCACTAGCTAGTGTTGTTGATAAGAATTTTACAGTTACAGAAATTAATGGTATTAGTATTACAACATGGGACGAATTATCAAAAGAAATATATAATAACCCAGGTTCTAACATTACACTAAAAATAGAAGGAAAAGATGAACTAGTTTCATTTAACTCAAATGTATTAATTCATTATTTAGGAGTTACTAATGTTGGAAAAGAAGCAGAACAATTAGTAATTGGTTCAGTTGGAGGAACTGCAGAAAAATCAGGACTCAAACCAGGAGATAAAATAATAGAGTATAACGCTACACCGGTAACTACTTGGAAAGAGTTAACGACATTAGTAGATGAACTTGATTCAAGTGAAAGAAATGTTACTTTGACCGTTGAAAGAATGGTTAACAGTAGTGTTGAACAATTACCTGTTTCATATAAAACAATGCCAAAAGATACTTTTATAGGTCAAGGAGTTAATCCATATGAAGTATTAATCGGTGTTGAAAGAGCAACTAAGTTTAATTTAGGTTACGCTTTTAAAATGGGATTTGTTAGTTTTGGTGA
>JAAYNT010000027.1 GCA_012520715.1 Acholeplasmataceae bacterium | reverse complement strand
TTCAGATGGTTGATAATGCTAATAGTTTAGCA
This sequence comes from Acholeplasmataceae bacterium, assembly GCA_012520715.1. GTDB lineage: Bacteria > Bacillota_I > Bacilli_A > Acholeplasmatales > Acholeplasmataceae > DUQW01. The sequence goes on along the minus strand of JAAYNT010000027.1, from coordinate 1,630 downwards.
AAAGAACATAATATTAAAATATATAAAGGTTTAGAAATAGAATATATACCTAATAATAATGATTATTATTTAAAATTACTAAAAGACTTAGACTATTTAATATTAGGTCAACACTACATAATTATAAATGGTAAGTTTAAAAGCTCATTTGGCTTATCTACAATTGAAGAAGTAAAAATCTATTCCAATATGGTAGTAGAAGCTCTAAAAACAAACCATTTTAAAATGTTAGCTCATCCAGAATTATGTTTTTATAATATATTAAATCCAACTAAGGAGATGTTTGAGCTATTAAGACAAGTTATTAAAACTTGTAAAGAGTTAAATATACCACTTGAAATAAACGCTAATGGAATTAGAAAAGTAGGAAAAAAACAATCAAATAACTACCATTTATATCCATATCCAGTGCCATATTTTTGGCAAATGGTAAAAGAAGAAGGAGCAAGTGCTATTATTACAAGTGACGCTCACTTACCAGAAGAATTAAACGACTGGGCAGTAGAAAAAGCATATGAATTTGCAAATCATTTTAAAATTAAATTAATTAATGATTTAGATATTTAACAAAAAAAAGGATGAATTTCATCCTTTTTTTAATATGTGTTTTTTTCAACTTGATTAATGTTTTGATTGTAATTATTTTTAAGTTTTAAATAATTTTTATGTAATTTAACACGCATTTCGTGTTCAATTTGTTTTTCTTCGTTTTTATAATCAAGTAAATATCTTTTATATTGTTGTTGTTTGTTTTTAACTAAACGATTATTTTCTTTATAAAACTCTTTTAATGATTCTTCAAGTTGAGTTTTATTAGTTAAATAAGTATCAAGATAAGTTAAAGATCTGTTAGTAGTTAGTTCGTATAGACGAATTTGTTGCTGACTATGTTCTTTTTGCTGGAGTCTTTTTTTGTTATAAAACTCATTATATGTTTGTTTTAAGTTATCTATTTTAGTTTTAGTATTTTCTTGTAAGTTTTTAGATAGTTCTTCATAGTTTTTCTTAATTGTTTGAATAGTATTAGTTCTATCATCAAAAGTTTTAGTAAATAAATAATCATATTCTTTCATTGTTTGATCAATTGCGTTTTCTTTTAATGTTGCTGTTTGTGCAATTTTATCAACTTCGTAGAAGAACTCAGCATGTAATTTATTTTTAGTGTTATCAAACATTTTATTACGGTTTAAGTGTTTACGTTTTTCTGATGAAAAACTACTCTCATAACTGTGATTTAAGTTTTTATTTAATCTTAAATAAGATGAGTTAAACCCATTAACAACATTTTGTTGATCTTTTACTTGTGATTGATATAAGCTTAAGTTAATATTTCTAAAATTATTAAAGTCTTGATGTAAGTTATTAATAAACTTATCTCTTAGTCTTTTAGCTCTTTTTTGTTGGATGTTAATGGCTTCAATATTTTTAGCTAATGTATTTTTTAAGTTTTCAATACCCTTAGTTAAATTTATGCAATATTTTTTAACTTTTTCTTTAGTTAAACTAAATTGTTTAATATTACGATTCTTTTGACGGTAATAAACTCTAGCATCACGTTCCATTTGTCTAGTTAGAACTCTTTTTTCATAACGATATAATAAGTTTGAGTATGTTAGTTCTTGCTTTAATG
>JAAYNT010000026.1 GCA_012520715.1 Acholeplasmataceae bacterium | reverse complement strand
TAAATGATCTTAAGAGCCTAACTGCCAAGTTTAACTGAGTTGTCGGCCTAATAAGCATAAAAAAGGCTTGATACTAATTGTATCAAACTTTTGAATTCAATATGTGTTTAAAAAACCACAAGACTATAATTTAAATAATATTTTTTTAGGTCTTTAGAGGTTTAATATTAAAAACCGCTCGACATTTACGAGCGGTTATCAAACTTATTAACTTTCTGATTGCATCTTTTTACGACTAATTAAAATTGATATCCCAACAAAAACCAAGCCGAAAAATAACATAAATAACAAATTAAAATATAGTGTTAAAAGGAATTTTTCTTATACTATAATATGAAGAAGCGCTGAGTTGATTCAGTTATATATTTCATTTTGTTGCATGCCCAAAATTACACATCTCTCAAACTACAATAATGGTCGTTATCAATCAAAATTAAAAGGCCTAACTCCGATTGAATATCGGAGTCAAGCCTAAATTTGATAAAAATCTTTAATTATTTACACTGTCTACTTGACAGGGGGCAGTTCATATAAGTCCATGAAGAGTATTAAAACTTCATTTCTTTACAGTCCCTTTTAAAATTAATAGATTTTAATATGATTTACTCATCAATAATCGAAACATAACCTAAATCAGCATTAACTAATAACATATCTCCCGTTTGTATGATATCTGTCGCATGAGAAACATTAGATACTAATGGTAGTGCATATTCTCTAGCGACGACTGCTCCGTGTGATAATGCACTTCCAACCTCTGTTACAAGTCCGCCTATTATGGCATAATAAGGCGACCATCCAATATCTGTATATCCGGCCACCATGATTTCACCAGGTTCTAACAACTTAGCGTCATCTAGACTTTTAACAACTCTCGCCTTACCAATAATATGACCTCTTGATAAAGTTGTTCCTGAGAGTTTGTCTCCTTTGACAATTCCGTTTAGATCAATGGTGATTGGTTTTGGTCTTCCAATGGTAACATGTGGAAAACGGAGTTGTTCTTGCTCTTTAAATAGTCTTCTTCTAACTAAGGCTTTTTTAACAAAACCGTTACTTCGTTTATTAATCATTTCACCAATTTCATCATGGGTTAAAAAATAAATTAAATCAACATCAGGTAATGCCCCAACATCAACTAGCTTTAGGGCTAGTTGTTTATAAGCGTGCTTGAACTTATCAACCGCCAATATTAATCTTGACTTAGAATATTCACGATTTCTAGAACCTATTCTAGCGTGCTTAATTAAGTATTTTAAAGCACCCTTCTTACCACCTTTATATTGGCTTGTAATATTATCAATATTTTCTTGTAATTTTGAAATACCTTTACTTTCTTCAATACCACCAGTTAGAATAATTGCTTTTAAGTTACTAGCTAATCCGTATAAATCATCTTTCCAACCTGGTCTTCTTAGTTCGGCTTCTTTTACCGAACGATGACCATGAGTATTAATAAATAAGTCAAAAGCTTCTTTAACTTTACCGGTTGAGTTTTGTAAGTAATTAATTAACTCCGGCTCTTCCATTTCTTTTACTTTAGGATTATCAAGAATCATTTCTTGAACTAATAGTCTCATCTTACGTAAAATATCCACACTTTCAATATCATCAATATCTTCTAAGACTGAAGCAATCAACCCTTTTACTTGATCGGGATTTTTAATATCTTCAATTAAAATCGTAAAGATTGCACTACTCATCGCTCCTGAGTGAGCTGAGGTTATATAATGGTCTAGCAATATTTCATTTAATATTTCCTTTTTCTCATCTAATTCTTGATATAAATTGATATAGTCTTGATTAAGATTAAAAACTAAATTACTAGCTCTTTTATTAACACGTTTCCTAGCTTTATTTCGAGATAGTAAAAATCGCATATATCTAATGAAATTACTAGCTCTTTTTAATTTGCCTTTCTTTGGGTAATCATCAACTATTTCAGTTTCCAAACTTTGTCCGCAAATACCCATATCAATCGACTCTCTTAAGGCACCAGCCATCACCTTGGGGATTCGGTACAAATATCGCATATTAAAAAACAAATGCCCTGAATAATTACTTACACACATTGTTGGTTCAATATCTTCAGTTTTCTTAGCTACTCTAACAACGGTTAACATCTTTCTTAGCCCGTAATCGATAGCATAAACAACGGTTGAAATGGTTAAAGGTGTAATCGCACCTGGTAACATTTCACCAACGTTGTGATTTGTTAATGTATCAAATTCAACCTCAAATGGTGTATCTAACTCATCTATTATCGGGTCATTTAAGGTTGTAATTGGTCTTGCTTGAAGCCAAATTATTTCCTCATTTACAATCGCAAACTCTAAGTCAATTGGTTTTTGATAATTAGTTTCTATTTCTAATGTTTCTTGATATAGTTTTTTAAGTGTATCTACTTTTAAGGAATTGTTTTCAAAAACCGGATTATCTCGATTAACAACGTAGCTATATGCAGTTATTTCTCCAGATACTAGTTGTTCACCTAATCCTTCTACTACTTCAATTAAAACTGTGTTTTCTTTTGTTAATGGATTAATTGAAAAACTAACTCCAGCATAATCAGGATTAATCATTTCTTGGATAACTATCGACATCTCAGAACTACCTTGCATAAAGTAAGAACGGTATTTAATAATGTTTGGGTCATTTAAAGATGATAAACAACCGTTAACAGCATTAACAAACTCTTCTTTAGTTTTTACATTTAAAAAAGATTGATATTGACCAGCTGATGAAAAATCATCACCATCTTCTAAGGTGGCTGATGATCTAACGGCAACGTTACCTAGACCTGATTGTTCCCAATAATTAATTAGTTCTTCTAAATTATCGCCTTGCTTAATATTAGTAACTACAAAACCTTTAGGTACTTTAAATCCAAATTCTTTTAAATAATAAAGTCCTCTAGCCTTACCTCCCATTTCTTGTAGTGTTTCTGGTGGGAGATTTTTAAATTCGTGTATTTTCATATTTTTTATTTAAACAGCCATCGCTCTTGGTTTTTATTAAAACCAAACTCACTGATTCCTCTCGCAATTTTATTATTAATTGTAAACTTCGCAATTCCCTCATATACAATATATCCATCGTATTCAAAAGGTATTTCAATTTCTTTTTCAACGGTAATATTAAAGACTTCTTTATTTTTTAACACTACTTGGTAGTTAAAGACCCCTGGAACATGACCATCAGTTTGAATTTCTTGCATATCAGTAATTTTTTTAAGTTGCATTAATTCGCCTTTATTCTCATAATAGCCGGTTTTCAAATGTTCTAGGTGTGGATATTTAACCATGTTTGTATTAACTGAAGTTTTATCATCAACTAAAGCCATTAACCAAATATGACGGTCCATATAGGCCCAATCTCTTGTTCCATATGAATGATCTCTCATCGCAATTGATTCAAATTCTATTTTTTGATTATCAATTGAGATATTGGCTGTAACGATTCCTTGTTGTTCGTAATGAATTTGATTCATGCTTTGAAGAGCTTGAAAAAATTCATTACTCCATTTTTCTTTCGCAACTGCAGCGGCCATTAATGATGGGTCAAGATGATAAGTAAAATCAAAAATATTAGTAGTCGCATTAAAATCTGCATCAACAGACATTAAAGATTTTTCATCACTATATTGTCCTATTCCATTTTCATCTTTAATCATTTTACATACTTCACCAGAAAAAGAGAATTTCCATTGTTTCGCTTCTTCGATTAATTCAACTTTAGAATTTTTGTCGCCATTAGAAAAATGTTGAACCGTATTAACATAAGTAGTGTCTTGGTTGTGATAACAGCACCACAGCTCAATTGAACCATCACCTCGCTCAGCTCTTCTAACAAATAAACTTTCACCATTTTGATTATGTGCGGAAAAATAATGGCTGTTAATAGAATCTTTATTTCCATCTAATACAATTTGATAGTTTTCCGAATATGTTTGATTAAACGGATTTTCCTTGTTTTTCTTGTTAAGTGATTTTTTTATTATCCTTTTTTTCAAAGGTGTCATTAAACTCATAATTACTCCCATCTATTCATAATATTTTTAATATTAAACTATAAAAAATTATAACATTTTTTGACCTATTTATCAAAAATACTCATACAAATAGGCAATTATGTTTAATTATAGGCATAGTCTATAATAAAAAAAGCGACTAATGTCGCGTTTGGCCGATCTCACTAGTTGTGGCG
>JAAYNT010000025.1 GCA_012520715.1 Acholeplasmataceae bacterium | reverse complement strand
TACCTAAAAGAGATGTATTACCTGACCCAATTTACAACTCTAAATTAGTTACAAAAGCAATTAATGCCATCATGTTAGATGGTAAAAAGGGTACTGCTCAGTCTATTTTATACGGAGCATTAAAACAAGTAGAAGCGGAAACTGGATTAGACGGTTTAGAAGTTTTTGAAAAAGCACTAAACAACATTATGCCAGTTATTGAGACAAGATCTAGAAGAATTGGTGGTCAAAACTACCAAGTACCAACTGAAGTTAGACCAGAAAGAAAACAAGCATTAGGTTTAAGATGGTTAGTACAATATTCTAGATTAAGACATGAAAAAACAATGGTAGAAAGATTAGCCAAAGAAATCTTAGATGCTTCAAATGGTATCGGTGCGTCAGTTAAAAAACGCGAAGATGTTCATAGAATGGCTGAAGCTAATAAGGCGTTTGCTCACTACCGTTGGTAAGGAGTAAAGTAATATGCCAAGAGAAACAAGCTTAGAAAAAACTAGAAATATCGGAATCATGGCGCATATCGACGCTGGTAAAACAACTACCAGTGAAAGAATTTTATACCATACTGGAAAAATTCATAGAATGGGTGAAACCCATGATGGATCTGCCCAAATGGACTGGATGGAACAAGAACAAGAAAGAGGAATTACCATTACCTCAGCGGCAACTACAGCTTTTTGGAAAGGCTATAAAGTTAACGTAATTGATACCCCAGGCCACGTTGACTTCACAGTTGAAGTTTCACGTTCACTAAGAGTATTAGACGGTGCTGTAACAGTATTAGATGCCCAAGCAGGAGTTGAACCACAAACTGAAACTGTTTGGAGACAAGCAACTGATTATAAAGTTCCAAGAATTGTATTTGTTAATAAAATGGATAAAATTGGAGCTGACTTTGAAAACGCAATTAAAACAATTCATAATCGTTTAGGTGTAAAAGCTTTTGCGGTACAATGGCCTATTGGAGCAGAATCAAGCTTTGATGGTATTATTGATTTACTAGAGATGAAAGCTTACCACTACGATGGTGGAATTGATGAAGACACTAAAGAAATTCCAATTCCTGATCATTTAGTTGATAAAGCCGAGGAAAAAAGAATTGAATTACTTGAAGCAATCGCTGACTTTAACGAAGAGTTAATGATTATGTATCTTGAAGGGGAAGAAATTCCAGTTGAGATGATCAAAGAAACAATTCGTAAAGCAACTCTAGATGTTAAATTCTTCCCAGTATTTTGCGGGACAGCATTTAAAAATCGTGGTGTTAAAAAAGTCTTAGACGGCGTTATTGATTACTTACCAGCACCAACAGACGTTGAAGGTATTGTTGGACATAAAGAAGATGGAACTGAAATAATTAGACAAGCAAGTGACAGTGAACCATTTACGGCACTAGCATTTAAAGTTATGACAGACCCATATGTTGGTAAATTAACATTTTTCAGAGTTTATTCTGGATCTGTTAAATCAGGAAGCTATGTTAAAAATGCTACTAAAGGTAATCGTGAAAGATTTGGAAGAATCTTATTAATGCACGCTAACCACCGTCAAGAAGTTGATGAAGTATACGCAGGAGACATTGCAGCTGTTGTTGGACTTAAAGATACAACTACTGGTGATACACTATGCGGTGAAAGAGATAACATTATTTTAGAGTCAATGATCTTCCCGGAACCAGTTATTGATATTGCAATTGAGCCAAGAACTAAACAAGACCAAGACAGAATGTCAGTAGCACTTACTAAGTTAGCAGAGGAAGACCCAACATTTAGAACTTATACAGACCGTGAAACTGGACAAACAATTATTGCTGGTATGGGTGAGTTACACTTAGATATCATTGTTGATAGACTAAAAAGAGAGTTCAAAGTAGAAGCAAACGTGGCAGAACCACAAGTTTCTTATCGTGAAACAATTAGTCAAGAAGCAGAGATTGAAGGTAAATTTGTTCGTCAATCAGGTGGACGTGGTCAATATGGTCACGTTTGGTTAAAGTTTGAACCAAACCCAACCAAAGGTTTTGAATTTGTTGACAAAATCGTCGGTGGAGTTGTTCCAAGAGAATATATTCCAGCAGTTGAAAAAGGATTAGAAGAAGCACTACCAAATGGTATTGTTGCTGGTTATCCAATTATTGATATAAAAGCAACCCTATTTGATGGATCATATCATGATGTTGACTCATCAGAAATGGCATTTAAGATTGCAGCATCAATGGCACTTAAAGAGTTAGCTGAAAAAGGAAAACCAACTATCCTTGAACCAATTATGAATGTTGAAGTAGTTGTACCAAATGATTATGTGGGTAACGTTATTGGTGATTTAACTAGCCGTCGTGGACGCCTAGATAATCAAGAAGGTCGTGGCAACGCAGTAGCGATTAAAGCTTTTGTTCCACTATCAGAAATGTTTGGGTATGCAACTGCCTTAAGATCAAACACTCAAGGTCGTGCGACATTCGTAATGCAATTTGATCACTACGAACCAACTCCAAAATCAATTACGGAAGAAATTATTAAAAAACGTAGTTCAAATTAATAAAAAACTAAGTATTACTACTTAAAGTAGTGTTACAATACCTAAAGACTTGCAAATACAAGCGGTATAGGTTAAAATATTTAAGAGTATTAAGAATAAAAAAATTATAAAACAATAAATCTATTAGGAGGAAAAAATAATGGCAAAGAAAAAATTTGAAAGAACCAAACCACACGTTAATATTGGTACTATTGGACACGTTGACCATGGTAAAACAACATTAACTGCAGCAATTACTTCTGTTTTATCAAAACGAGGTTTTGCTGAAAAGAGAGACTACAGTCAAATTGACGGTGCTCCAGAAGAAAAAGAACGTGGTATTACAATTAATACTTCACACGTTGAATATGAAACAGAAAATCGTCACTACGCACACGTAGACTGTCCAGGTCACGCTGACTATGTTAAAAACATGATTACTGGTGCAGCACAAATGGACGGCGGTATCTTAGTAGTATCTGCAGCTGACGGTGCGATGCCACAAACAAGAGAACACATCTTACTTGCTAGACAAGTTG
>JAAYNT010000024.1 GCA_012520715.1 Acholeplasmataceae bacterium | reverse complement strand
TCTTTTGGAACTACATCTGATGGTTGAGCAGGTTTTTTAGGAAATATTTCTTTTGGTTTGACAGCAATCATAAATAACCATATATGAATTGCTTGCAAGCCATAAATCATGAAAAAGTTATTAAAAAATGTATCAGCTGATTGAAATAATGCAGCCGCCCAAATCATTAAAATAAAACTAAAAAATGCAATTCCCGCATGAATTAAAAACCCAATAAATGGAAGTCTGTGTGATATTTTATCAAAGCTTTTAATACTATGTTTAAATAAATACATTACTTGGAAAACAATTAACGCAATTATGCCTAAAAGCATTGGAATTCCAAATATTAAGCCAACAATACCAAAGGCTTTAGCGCTATTGTTAAATGCTCCTGAGAAATTACCATAGCTAATCAAACTTTGTAAAAACATGTAAAACAATAAATAAAGTGAAATAGCTCCAACTAACAAAATTTGATTTTGGTTAGTAAACCATTTCTCTTTTACTTCTTCTCCGTTTTCGTCTTTGTAATCAGTTTTAGTACCACAAACTGCACATTCTTTATCTTTTTCGTTAAGTAAGTTTCCACACACTTCACATTTCATAATATCTTTCTCCTTATATATATTCTTATTATAGTTATAATTATAATAATAGTCAATTGTATTGTCTAAAATAAATAAAAAAAGCTAGAGGCTGGGTTGAACGGGTTATGTTCAAGGTGGATCCCTTAACCTTTTTTGATATATTGGGATTCTTAATTAAAAGAATACACGCCTATATCTAGGAAGGTTCCTAAATTATATGTTTGGGTTCGACTAGTGCCTCTAGACACTTTTACTTTAACATCTTTTAATAAATTAGTCAATAAAATTTTACAATAATGTGTTTAATTCTTTAATGATTTTTAAAATATGTTCCCTTAAATCATCTCGTCTTAATGCAAAATCAATTGTTGCATGAACATATCCTTCTTTTGAACCAACATCATACCTTTTGGCTTTAACATCGTATGAAAATACTTTTTCTTCTTCCATACTATTTAAAATAGCATCAGTTAGTTGAATTTCACCACCAGTACCTTTTTCTTGAACTTCTAAATATTTATAAATCGATGGCTTTAAGATGTATCTACCATTAGTAGCAATTTGTGATGGCGCTTCACTTGGGTCTGGTTTTTCAACTATTGAAAGTAGTTCAAAAACCGGACCTTTTTGATTTGGTTTTGGCATACAAATACCATAGCGATTAGTATTTTCAAGCGCTACTGTCATTGTTGATAAGATATGTCCATCATATTTATTAAAAACTTCTATTAACTCTTTTGTTGCTGGTTTTGTATCAGAGTAAAAAATATCATCTCCAAGTAAAACCGCAAAAGGTTCATCTTTTGTAAACTCCTTAGCATGCAGTATTGCATGACCAAGACCTAGTTGTTCATATTGAATAACATATTCAATTTTAACACCTTCATATGGTTTAATTAAATCTAGAGCTTCAAAGTTTTTACGCTCAGTTAAAAACTCTTCAAGTTCAATATTTCTTCCAAAATATTTTTTAATTTCTTCTTTTAAAGGGCTAATAATTATTAATATTTCTTTTATTCCTGAATCAATAGCTTCTCTTACAATATAATCAAGAGCCGGGCGATCTATAATAGGTAGTAATTCTTTTGCTGATGCTTTTGTAAAAGGTAGGAACCTTGTGCCAAATCCAGCTGCTGGAATAACTGCTTTTTTAATTTGCATGTAATTCTCCTTTCATTGCGGCAGTAATGCGAACATATGTGCCGTCATTTATTAATGCGTTTAACAAAATTTCGCGTACTTTAATATCAATTAAATACTCGACATTTACTATTTCAAATTCAACTTTAATCATTACTAAATCATACTCAACTGCAACGATATCAACTTTATATAAATCATTAAAATCTTTTAATAAATCTAAGTTTTTAAAGTAAAAATACATACTAATAATTAATGGATCAGTTATTTCCATTTCTTTCATTAGAGCACCGAGCGAGACTGCTCTTGCTACAATGTAATCATCACTTCTATAAAAGGTGTTTTCATATATTGCATGACTTGGATCATCACTAATTTGTGATAAAACACTAGTTTCAAAAGTTTTTTCTAAAAAATTTGAAAATTTTATCGCATCATTTTTGTTATTTTTATGAAACTGAGTATATAAAATTATACTTGAACCAGTTTCAACAAATGCTGATATAAAAAATTTTTTATAATTAGCATATACTAAAACTTGTTCAAAATATTTTTGAAAACTAATTTCATTAGTATTAATTTCATATTTTCCAACTAATGTATAAAACTCATTAAACATATATGGTTCATATAATAAATTAGCGTGAACTAAATGATTAGTATTACTATCAATATAAACACTACTATGGTATGCAACTCTTTTGTAATAAAGTATTATTTCATAACCTAAAGTTATTAGTGTTAATAACGCTGCCATTGCTGAGATACTAATTTTCCACGCAATTGGAAGCTCAGTCATTAAAACTAATAATGCCACAGGAACAAATATAAAAGGCGTAATAAAATGTCTTAGCGAATTAAAACCTTTTTTATTTAATATAACAGCTGAACCAAATATAACTACGACAATATAAAATACTAAAATAGATTCTAATCTAAAGTTAGCTAAATCTTCAGTCATCGCATTTAATTCAAGTAGGGATAGTAATATTCCAATTAATGATAAAACTATCGTTGTTGCGGTAACTAAGATGTAATATCTTCTTTCGTTTTTATATTTTCTTGCTTGTGGCAAGTGATAATATTCTTTCATTTTAGCGCGGTAATCATAATACGGAAAGTATGATCTGGTTACAAGCATTTGAAGCTCAAATGGCTCTGGTGAGTCAATAAGTGGTGCTAATCTATTTTCAATATAAGCAAGCGGATTCATCACTATAATAAAAGTTCCAATAATCATAAACGCAAACCGATAGGAATTAAAAAAATAGATTAGTAAAAAAATAGCAACCCCATAAATTAAATAAACAAATAATTTAGATATGCCGCCAATAAAATAAATCACTAAATAAAACGTTGCGATAAAAAATGAAAATAAAAATATTGGTCTTATCGTTGTTTTTAGTGTGACTGATAAGATTGAAAATGTTGCAACTAAGACTAAAAAGATAGTTGTTGCGATAAGTAGTCTTTTCTTCATACTACTATTATATCATTTATATATAAAAAAAATAACACTTCTAAAGAAAGTGTTATTTAAGTTATTAGTTTTCTTGAATTAATTTAATTAATTCAGCTTTTCTAAATGCACTGTAACCAGTTAAATCTTTGTTTTTAGCAATTTCTTTTAGCTCAGCAACTGTTAATGATTCTAAGTCTTGTTCTACTTCTTTTTTAGTTTCAACTTTAGCTTTAGTTTCTTTTTTTACTTCTGGTTTAGCTGGTGCGTTATTTACTTTTTCCACTTTTGGTGGATTTTTAATTGCTTCTTTAGCGATATTTGTAAGTTCAGTGAAAGCTTTTTCGTCATGAACAGCTAAATCAGCTAAGATTTTACGGTTGATATCAACTTGAGCTAATTTTAAACCATGAATTAATTGTGAATATTTCATATCATTTAATTTAGCTGCCGCGTTAATTCTTGTGATCCAAAGTTTTCTAAATTGTCTTTTTCTTTGTTTTCTATCACGATATTGATATCTCATTGAACGCATTACTTGTTCATTAGCAGTACGGTATAATGTTCTTTTTGAACCAAAGTAACCTTTGGCTTGTTTTAAGACTTTTTTACGACGTTGTCTTGTTACTTTTGAATTTTTTACTCTAGGCATTGCATAATCCTCCTATCTCATATTAGAAATTAGTGTTTTAATTCTTTTTTCATCTGATTTATGAACACTTGTTTCTTTTCTTAATTGTCTAATTTGTTTTTGTGATTTTGATGCTGATAAGTGTCCGCGGTATGCATGCGAGCGTCTTAATTTTCCAGTACCAGTAATCTTAATTCTTTTCTTTAATCCACTATGGGTTTTTTGCTTTGGCATATTTATTCCTTCTTTCTTTTATTGTTTAGTATTTGGGGCTAAAATAGCGATCATATTACGACCTTCCATTTTAGGTTTGGCTTCAACGATAATTGATTCGCCTAATTCTTCAACGAATTTATTCATAGTTTCCATTCCAATGTCAGTATGGGCTAGCATACGACCATAAAAACGGATTGATAACTTAACTTTATCACCGTCACCGATAAAACGTTGTGCGTGTTTAAGTTTCGTGTTAAAATCATGCATTTCAATTGTTGGACTTAATCTAATTTCTTTTAAGTTAACAACAACTTGATTTCTTTTCATTTCTTTTAATCTTTTTTGTTGATCATAGCGATATTTTGAATGATCCATAATTTTGGCAACAAGTGGATCACTTTGGGCCGCAACAACTACTAAATCTAAGCCTGCATCATATGCTTTATCTAGCGCTACGTCACGACTAACAATTCCTAAGTTGTCACCATTTTCATCAATTAATAAAACATTACCTTTAGGAATATCTTCGTTTACTAATTCGCTACTTCTGTTTCTTTGTGGTCTTCTAATACCAATCTACCTCCATTTCGTGTTTATGAAAAAATAAAAGGGCATAAATTGCCCTCAATAAAAGTCTAAGTTAAATGTCTTAATCATCTTGGTGACTTTTATACCCATTGACAAGATCAATCAGGTGAGAGGGTCCTCTTCTTTTCACGCTTTATATTATATGACATTTTTAAAAATATGTCAAATATTTTAGATTATTGGCTTTATCTAGATGTTTTCATTTAAAAATACAACATAATATAGATATATTAAAAATACAAAATATACTACTAAATATATAATTCCAAACGTAGTATTTAACATTTTCCCACTTGAAAGTGGCAAAATATAACTTAAAATAATACTATCGATATCTTCTAATATAAATGAATAAACAATAAATAAAATTAAAATTAAAAAACTTAATGCCTTAGTATTTTCTCTAGTTAAAATAAGTAGTATTGTAGTAAGTAAAAAATAATCGGGAATTATTTTAATAAATTCAATAAAATATTTTAAATTAAATTGAAAGTAAGGTGCTACTAATGCTGGCACTACTATTAAAATAGCATATATTGATATAATTAGCCAAAATATTAGCATATAATAAAATATTAATTTTATTGTAGCTATTTTACCTCTTTTAAAATAGGCAATTAATGGCCTAATAAATTTAGCATCATGATCAATAATAACTAGTGATATTAAAAACAATAATACATATTTAATAATTAATAACATCCTATTATAATACTCAATATTAAACTCTTTTGATTGCAAATATAACTCAGCTTCTGATGTAAATGGATTGGCCATAAAAAAAGTAATCAAAGTTACCAGTGACAAAATAATAATTATTAATATTCTAACTCTTTTATGAAAAAAGTGATTAAAAAAATAATTGATCATAATTCTAAAAAATTTGTAGCTAGTTTTTTAAATGCATTTGGACTATGACTAGAAATAATAAAAGATTGATTATTTTCCATCATTTTTTTAATAATTCTTATTAGTGCATTAGTAGTTTTACGGTCTAACCCAGACAAGGGTTCATCTAAAATAATTAAATCACTTTTACCAATTAAAGTAGCGGCAATCGCTACTCTTTGATGATTACCTTTTGATAGATGATTAATTTTTTTAAATAAGGGTATATTTAATTCATTTAACATTTTAATATCTAATTCGACTTTTTTAATTTTAGCTATCATTAATAAATAATCTAAGGCTGTAGTAAAAAGCGGAAGCTCCGCTTTTTCTGGTAAATATCCAATTTTTAACTTTTTACAAATGGTAATAATACCATGATCAGGCTTTGTAAAACCTAATATTAAACGAAGCAATGTCGTCTTACCCGAGCCATTGCTTCCAGTAACTAACAAGCAATCACTTGGCTTTATTTCTAAATTAAATGACGTTTGTAAGTAATTTTTAGTTACATCTTTAAGTTCAATCGGCAGCCATGACATTGACTAAATCACCACTGTTTTCTAAGACTTGATAATCACTAAAAAAATGATAGTTATCTATTACTTGTGTAATACTTTTTCCACCAGCACTAAATATTAAAATAACTGGAGCTTGATTTAGAGCAAGTTGTTGATATGGAATTAATATCTCAATTTCTTCATTAGTTACCTTAAACTCTAAACTTTGTTTGCCATTAATATTTACATCTTCTAATGTAAAGTCCATCTTTTTTTCATACTCAATAATAATTTTAGCAAGTCTTGAGTATTCACTTCGTTCTCTTTTATAACCAAATAATCCATCAACACTAATAACTGATTCTACTCCAACATCCTTAAAATACATAAAGTTAAAATTACCAATTGGTAAAATGTAATTTAAGTTATTAATTAAGGTGATGTTTAAGTTAGCTTCATTAATTAATAAATTAGATTCTAATCTTGGCATAATAAAAGAATATATATAACAATAATATTCATCATTAACATATTTTTCTTGATGTGAGTAAGTTATATCTACTAGTTCTAGTTCAAATCTTTGACCTTCTTCTGTGCTTTCTAAGAAAACATGAGAAAAGTTATTTACAAAATGAATTTTATGTTTTTTCTTATTAGTGTAAATTCTAAAATTTACTCTTTTAGATTCTGTATATAAATAATTATTTTCAGTTTGAATCGTTATTATTTTATCTGATACAGTTTCTTTATTAGTTATAATAATAGCAATTATAGCTCCTAGTATTAAAAGGCCTGAGATAATAAATAGTATTTTTTTGGTCATATTCTTATTTTCTCCATCCGATAATATAGGCTAGTAATATTTATATATTCATATCCTCCTTGATGAGTTCTAATAAAAAATAAATATCTTGAAGCCACTCCGTTTGTTAACCGACCTTTACCAATAACATAAATATTTAACATCGTCATTGGATCGATTGTTATTTTAGTAGATTGGTTTTCAACTTGTGAAATAGTAATAGTAGCATCTGCTTTAATATTTATCTTTCGATCAAGACCTAATTTAAATCCTTTTAAGTTACCACTGATTGCTCCAGATAAGGAGCTTGATGCACTAATTGCATATTTTTGAGTTCTTTCTACTTTTGTAGATTGTTCTCTAATAATCGGTGTACTCCCTTCATTTCTAATAGATAAGATTGTTGTTTGTATAAAATCAACTTTAGAACTTTTTGTAAGTTCATAAGTTCTCCAACCCACAAACATTCTTTTGTTAACTTTTGGATAGTATTTTTTTAACTCTGATTCTTTATAATTAACAATTAATTTGTGCTTTGGATTTTCAAAAGTGATTTCTTCAAATGAATCAATTAAACCGGCATTAACTGCAATTTTAATATTAAATCCAATTAAAAATACTAAAATAAATAATATAATTCTTTTCACTGTCATCCCTCCTACTTTATATTAGATAAAAGTTTATATTTTACTTTAATAAAAATAATTGATTTGGATATTAATAAAAAAAAACAAGCCAAAGCTTGTTTTTACGTATTGACATATTTAAGTTATTTCATCAATTTTTCAATTTCATCTATTTCTTTTGGAATATCAATAGATAGGTTTATTGAGCCATTTTCAGTAATTAGGATATCATCTTCAATTCTTATTCCGATATCTTCTTCACTAATATATAAGCCTGGCTCAACTGTTACAACCATTCCCGCTTGAAGCGCAACGTTATATACACCAACATCATGTACATCAAGTCCAAGGAAATGACCAATACTATGATAATAGTATTTAGATATTTCTTCTTTTTCTTTAATTAATCCCATCTTAATTAAACCACTTGAAAGAATATCTTTTGCATAATCATTAAACTCTTTCCAAGTCACTCCTGGTTTTAACATTTTTATAGTTTCTTTATTAGCTTTTAAAACTAGCTCGTAAAACTCTTTTTGACGTGGTGTAAACTTACCATCAACTGGATAAGTTCTAGAAATATCTGATGCATAGTTGCTATAATTTACTCCAAGATCAAACAACATTAAGCTATTTTTTGGTATTACGGAGTTATTTTCAACATAATGCAACACTGTTGCGTTATGTCCACTGGCAGCAATTGTATCAAATGAAGGTTCAACATTATGTTTTCCTAAAATATAGTTGTAATCAGCTACTACTTCATATTCATAAATACCTGATTTAATATTTTTTAAAACATTATTTAAAGCTTCATTAGTAATTTTAATTGCTTTTTTAATATTGTCAATTTCATCACTTGACTTAATCATTCTAAGTGCAGCTATTTCTTGATGAATATTATTAATGTTT
>JAAYNT010000023.1 GCA_012520715.1 Acholeplasmataceae bacterium | reverse complement strand
TCAAATCAGAATCATAACCGATACCCTTTACAAATAATGTAAATCCTTCAGGAACTTTTAATCTAACAATTCCTGATATTCTTAACTCTATCGCCTCATTTACATCAAAATTATTCTCATCATACGTTCCAGGATATAAGTATAAGCTTCTTCCGATAAATTCTGAATATGGAATATTTTTTCCAAGTTCAGGATCAAATCCTAAACCTTTTAAAATATCCATTTCAATCCGGTTATATTCATCAACCGTTAAATAAACTTCAAAAATCTTATTAGCTGGATCATGAACTGGTCTAGTTCCAGCAACAATATCATAAACAGTATCAAACATATCACCATCTGGTAGAAGAGTTGCGCTAGAATTTGAAACTGGTAGTGGCATTGTTGGAACAGGCGTTTTATTTTCATTATAAAATTTATTATATGTAATAGTACCATCAGCATCTTCTTTTTTATTTAAGATAGTATATTCCATAAAATATTTAATGGTAAGTGCTGAGATGTTATCTTTTCCTTCTCCGTTATAATAATCTTTAACGTAATTAACATAATCTTCAGTAATATCATTTCTTTCCATTAATCCTGAAATACTTGGTGGTTCATAAGGGATAACTTCTTGGATATCTGGTTTTGTTGGTAAGTCATCAGGTCGATAATCCATTATCTTTTCAAAGTTAGTATATTGATAAGAAACTTTGAGTGGATAATTTCCTAAAGTATCTCTTTGGAAATTATCAATTTCTCTATTCATCCCTTGAGACAGTGCTAATATTAAAGCAATTCCAATAATACCAATAGAAGAAGCAAAGGCTGTTAGGAAGGTTCTTCCTAACTTAGTTTTCAAGTTTTTTAAAGCCCCTAAAAAAGAAGTAGCAAAACTCATTGCTGTTTTATTTAAGATTAAATCTTTAGTAACCTTATCGCCTTCTCCGCTGTCATATGGATTAGTATCTTCAATTACGCGGCCATCATTTAATCTAACAATTCTTGTTGCATACTGATCGGCAAGTTCGGTATCATGAGTAACCATGATAACTAACTTGTCTTTAGCAACTTCTTTAAGTAGATTCATGATTTGAATGCTAGTTGTTGAATCAACAGAACCAGTTGGTTCATCAGCTAAAATAATATCAGGATCATTAGCAAGCGCTCTTGCGATTGCAATTCTTTGACTTTGACCAACCGATAATTGGTTAGGTTTTTTATTTATATGATCAATTAGTCCGACTTGCTCAAGAAGTTCTAGTGCACGCTCGCGTCTTTCTTTTGGACCAACGCCAGCAAGAGTCATACCCATTTCTACGTTTTCAACAATACTTAAATGAGGAACTAAATTATGAGTTTGAAAAATAAAACCAAGCGAGTGGTTTCGATACATATCTAAATCTTTAGAACTAAATTCATTTAGTGAATTTCCATATAAACTTATCTCTCCACTATCTGGACGATCTAGGGCGCCAATAATGTTTAGTAAAGTGGTTTTCCCGCATCCAGACGGGCCTAAAATAGCTACAAATTCTTGTTGTCGAAATTCAATAGATATTCCATCAACAGCATTTGTAACAAAGTCTCCAACGGTATAAGTTTTCTTTAAATTAGTTAGTTTTAGCATACATAAATCAGCTTCTTTCTTTGTTTGCACTATGTATTACTATAATATCATAAATTATGATAATGTTATATCAATTAGTCTTTATTTATCAATCATTATTTCAAATTTAATTGTAATAAAATGAGCTAAAAAAGGAAGTATATAAAAATTAATTTTCAAATCAAGTGATATTGGTTGACTAATTTATATGATTAT
>JAAYNT010000022.1 GCA_012520715.1 Acholeplasmataceae bacterium | reverse complement strand
TAAATTCAGAAGAAAGAAACGAAGCATACTTAAAAGTATCTCGTTTCATTGACTTATTTAAAGAAGGTAAAGCTAATAAAGGACTATATTTACATGGCAAATATGGAACTGGTAAAACTTACTTACTATCAGCTATTGTTGAAGAGTTAAGTAGTGATTATAAAGTGTATTTCATTTATTTTCCAGATTTAGTAAGATCGATGAAATCATCAATTAGCACTAATGAACTAGAAGCTCAAGTAACCGCTCTTAAAACATGCGACCTACTTATCTTTGATGATGTTGGTAGTGAAAATATGACCCCGTGGTTTAGAGACGAAATACTTGCACCAATTCTACAATTTAGACTAGCATCAGGACTTCCACTGCTTATTTCATCTAACTTCCCACAACAACAACTATTAAATATTATGGCTGTAGGAAATAATGAACTTGATAGAACTAAATCAATGAGAATAGTTCATAGAATTGTTCAATTAACTGAAACAATAAGCTTAAATATCCCTTATCAACCATAATTAAAATCAATATATTCAAGAGATGCCTAAAGGCATCTTTTTTTTTATTTATAATAAATAGGGTAGTTGTTAGTGCAACTGAATAATATATTAATATTAATAAATAATTAAAACTAATGCCACATAGTTAAAATTATTTGCAATAAACATTATATAATGTTAAAATATCATTGTTAAATACAATGAAAAGGACACGACTTTACTAACCCCAAAGCGATGTAGGATGGTGAAAGCTACAAACTAGTATAAGTTACTACCTTGGAGTAGGACTCGAAAGATGATCCCGTCTAACTTACGTTATAAAGTATTAAAGTTGCAAGTAATAACTTGAACTAAGGTGGTACCGCGCTTATTATAGCGTCCTTAGATTATCCTAAGGGCGCTTTATTTTTATTTAAATTTAAGGAGGATTATTTATGAAAATTACATTCCCAGACCAAAGTGTTAAAGTTTTTGAAAAAGGAGTAACACCATACGAGATTGCTAAATCAATTTCTGATGGACTTGCTAATATGGCAATTGGAGCCATTTTTAATGATGAATATATTAGCATTGACTTACCATTAAAAGAAGATGGCGAAATTTCCATACTTACAAAAAGAGATGAAAGAAGCTTAAAAGTATTAAATCACTCAGCAGCTCACTTAATGGCAGAGGCAATTAGAAGCTTATATCCACATGCATTATTTGGAGTAGGTCCGGCGATTGAAGAAGGCTTTTATTATGATGTTGATTTTGGTGATGATGTCTTAAGGGAAGATGATCTTATTAAAATTGAAGATGAGATGAGAAGACTTTCAAAAGCTGGTGCAGAAATCACTAGAGAAGTCTTAACTTATGATGAAGCAAGAAAGTTTTTTCATAATGATCCATATAAACTAGAATTAATCGAACAATACAAAGATGAAGAAATCTCAGTTCATACTCAAAATGACTTTACTGACTTATGTCGTGGTGGTCATGTTAAAAATACTAAAGAAATTAAACATTTTAAATTATTATCACTAGCTGGTGCGTACTGGCGAGGGGATTCTAAAAATAAAATGTTAACAAGAATTTACGGGATTAGTTTTTGGAATAAAAAAGACTTAGATGAATACTTAGAAATATTAGAAGAAAGAAAGAAAAGAGATCACCGTAAATTAGGCCGTGAACTTGGAATATTTATGTTATCAGAATATGGTCCAGGTTTTCCGTTTTGGCTTCCAAACGGGGTAATCTTAAAAAGAGAATTAATTAACTACTGGTATGAAGTTCATGATAGACACAACTATAAATACATAGAAACACCAACTATGTTAAACCAAGAGTTATGGGAAATCTCAGGACACTGGTTTAATTATCGTGACAATATGTATACATCACAAATTGACGATAAGTTATTTGCTATTAAACCAATGAACTGTCCTGGTGGTATGTTAGTTTACAAAAACGATATTCACTCATATCGTGATTTGCCACTACGTGTTGGTGAACTTGGTCATGTTCACCGCTACGAGGCAAGTGGTGCATTAAATGGACTGTTTAGAGTAAGAGCATTTACTCAAGATGATGCTCACGTTTATATGAGAGAAGATCAAGTAATTGAAGAAGCAATTGAATTAATTAAACTATTTGATGAAATTTATGATACATTTGGCCTATCTTATCATATTGAACTATCAACAAGACCAGAAGAAAACTTCATTGGAACAATTGAAGCTTGGGAAAAATCAGAAAAAGCACTATATGATGCAGCAATGTTAACTGGAAAAGAAGTTAAAATTAACCCAGGAGACGGGGCATTTTATGGACCAAAACTTGATTATAAAATTAGAGACTCTCTAAACCGTATCTGGCAATGTGGTACAATTCAACTTGATATGAACTTACCAGAAAGATTTGAACTACACTATATCGATGATAAAGGTGAAAGAGTTCGTCCAATTATGATGCATAGAGCGATTTATGGCTCATTAGAGAGATTTATCGGTATTTTAATTGAATACTACGGAGGAGCATTTCCGGCATGGTTAGCACCACTTCAAGTTAAAGTAATTCCGGTTAACTTAAATCACCATTTAGATTATGCTAAAGAAGTTGTTAAAAACTTAAAGAAAGCTGGTATTAGAGCGGAAATTGATGCAAGAGAAGAAAAACTAGGCTACAAAATTAGAGAAGCTCAAACAAGTAAAATTCCATACTCACTTGTAATTGGTGATAAAGAAGTGGAGTCAAACTTAGTAACTTACCGTAAATACGGAGAAACTGAACAAGTAACTTTAGAGTACCAAAAGTTTGAAAAACTCCTTAAAAAAGTTATTAAAGATAAACAATAATAATAAGATAAATTATGGGATGTCCACGATTGTGGACATCTTTTATTTTAACTATTTATAGTTAAATGCTATAATATAGTAGAAAAAGGAATGATAAATATGAGTATGAAAGTTATTACAAAAAGCAAAAATGAAGCTGGTTTTACATATTGTGAAAAACCAATTCCGGAAGACTTAAAACCAAATGAAGTATTAATAAAGGTTAAGTCAGTATCAGTTTGTGGAACAGATGTTCATATATATGAATGGGATCAGTGGTCTCAAAATAGAATTAAACCACCACTAACAGTTGGACATGAATTTTCTGGTGAAGTTGTAAAACTAGGAAGTGAAGTTAAGTTAGTTAAAATTGGTGATTTAGTTTCAAGTGAATCACACATCATTTGTGGTGTTTGTGAATACTGTTTATCAGGAAATGGTCATGTTTGTCCTAACACTAAAGTTATTGGTGTTGATGTTGATGGCTGTTTTGCTGAATATTTAAAAATTCCAGAAGAAAATTTATTTATTGATAAATCAGGATTAGATCCGATTTATCTAAGTGTTTTTGAACCACTTGGTAATGCCGTACATGCTGTAAGGCATTTTGATATAAAAAATAAAGATGTTGTTATTATTGGTGCGGGACCAATAGGATTAATGGGTATTGATGTAGCAAGAGCAAGCGGAGCTAGACAAATTATAGTTACTGAGATAAATGAATATCGTATTAACCTTGCTAAAGAGTTAGGTGCCGATTATGTATTAAATCCAACTAAAGAAGATGTTGTTTCTAAAATTAGATCTCTTACAAACGGTGAGGGATGTGATGTGGCAGTTGACTTTTCTGGTTCAATTGTTGCCATCAATCAAGCACTAGATTATTTAAAGCCAAATGGCGCTTTATCAATATTGGGGGTATTTAGAAAAAATATTGATCTTGATTTAAATAAAATAGTATTTAAAGGACTTCATATTTACGGAGTAACAGGAAGAAGAATTCCCGAAACCTGGAATCAACTAGATGAGCTACTACAGAAAAAAGCACTAAACTTTGATAAGTTTGTTACTCATCAATTTAAGTTTAGCGAAATGGAAGAAGCTGTTAAAATAATGAGAGAAGGTAAAAGCGGAAAGGTGGTTTTAACTTTATGAGAAAAAATGACTCATTAATTAAAAAGATTGAACAGTTAAAAGAAGAAGGGGTTTATAGAACACTGCCAGTAAATAGTGTTCCATCTGATGCTGTTATTATATTAAACGGTAAAAAAGTTATTAACTTATGTAGTAATAACTACTTAGGCTTTGCTAACCATGAAAGATTAATTAATGCTTCAAAAGAAGCAATTGATAAATATGGTGTTGGAGCCGGAGCAGTTAGAACGATTAGTGGAAATATGGAAATCCATGAAGAGTTAGACCGTAAAATTGCTGAATTTAAAAAAGAAGAAGCAGCAATTGCTTATCAATCAGGTTACTTAGCAAATCTTGGTGTAATTCAAGCAATTACTGAAAAAGGTGATTTAATCATTTCTGATTCACTTAATCATGCTTCAATTATTGATGGCGTTAGATTATCAAGAGCCGATAAAGTTGTCTACAACCATAACGATATGGAAGAACTAGAACAGATCTTAAAAACTAGAAGAAAAGATTATAATGAAGTTTTAATTATTACCGACGGGGTATTTTCTATGGATGGTGATTTAGCAAACTTACCTGAAATAGTAAGACTTGCTAAAAAATATGATGCTAAAACATATGTTGAT
>JAAYNT010000021.1 GCA_012520715.1 Acholeplasmataceae bacterium | reverse complement strand
TATTACGATCGTAAGAGGAACACCAATGATTGTTCAAGCAATCATTATTTACTACGGAATTGCTCCGTTTGTAAGTAATTTAATTTGGACACCTTTATTTGCAGGCTTATTAATTATTACTTTTAATACTGCTGCCTATATTGCTGAAATATTACGCTCCGGTATCAACTCAATTGACCCGGGTCAACAAGAAGCTGCTAGAAGTTTAGGTTTTTCTAATTTCCAAGCTAAGCTTTATATTATATATCCACAAGCGATTAAAAATTCACTACCTTCAATTGCAAATGAATTTATTGTTAATTTAAAAGATTCCTCCGTTTTATTTGCAATTGGGGTAATGGATTTATATAACGCTGGAAACGCAGCATCTTCTAGTAACTATCGGAAAGTTGAGGCTTTTATGATAGTTGCCGTAATTTATTTAGTCTTAACCCTAATTACTTCTTATGTAATTAAGGTTTTAGAGAAAAAACGTATGAAAGGAGGTCTTGCCAGTGAGTAATATTATAAGTGTTAAAAACATTAGTAAAAGTTATGGAGAGAAACTAATACTAAATAATATCTCATTAGAAATAAAAAAGGGAGAGGTTATTTCTATTGTCGGCCCATCAGGTGGCGGCAAGACTACTTTGTTGCGTTGTCTTAATTTATTAAATGAACCAGATTTTGGAGAAATCTGGTTCAATGGTAATAATTTAATGGATCCAACTACCAACTTAAATGAGTTAAGAATGAAAATTGGAATGGTTTTTCAAAATTTTAATTTGTTTAATCATAAAACTGTTTTGCAAAACTTAATCTTAGCACCAATGAAACTTCTTAAGATTTCGAAAGAGGAAGCTACCTCGAAAGCTAAAGAAATCTTAACAAGTGTTAATATGCAAGATTATATCAATACTAGAGTCGAAGTCCTTTCAGGAGGCCAAAAACAGAGGGTTGCAATCGCAAGATCTCCAATGATGAATCCCGAGATAATGTTATTTGATGAGCCAACTAGTGCACTAGATCCTGAAATGACTGAAGAGGTTTTACAAGTGATGACAAATCTTGCTAAATCAGGCATGACAATGGTCATTGTCTCACATGAAATGGGTTTTGTAAAATCAATCTCAAGTCGAGTTATTCATATTAAAGATGGACAAATTGTTAAATAACATACATCAAACAAAAAAAGGGTTAGTTCTAAAATGAACTGACCCTTTTTTGAAAAACTATCTCTTACTCGTTATATAAAGCTCCGATTTGAATAACATCACCCATACCATAGACTAGTTTTGTTTTATCTACTTCGTCTATATGACCAGCACCTAGTGGAACGTGAGTAGTTGCATCGACCCAATAATGAAATTGATAAATAATATTTGATGCATTATGTAGAATTGTAAGAGGTGTTAATGCTTTAATCTCTGATTGATCTAAAGTATAAGACAATTCATTTCCAAAGTCTGCTTCATAATTTTTAACTGGCATTGGATTTGCATCTTCATCATAGTAAAACATTTTAATGATTATATGCCCTTTTAATTGAATTGCTAATTTTGAAAATCCAATTTCACTGTTATTTGATATTGGTAGAGGGAAATCCGAATCTTCTTGAGCAACCATTCCTTCAGCTTTTAAAAATTTATACTTATTAGCAAGATCAAGTGGTGTTGTGTAAGTATATATTCCTACTTGTGGTATAACTACGCCTCCTGCACTATTTTTAATATCGATCTTGTGATCTTCAAATAACATATCCAAGTATATTTCAGTACCAGAGCTACCATCTAGAGGATCTCCAGGTTTTACTTCTTGACCACTATCGGTATATTTTAATGATTTTAGCTTAACACCATTTCCGGCTGCAAAAACTTTGGCAGCGTTAATAAGTTCTAAACCTTTATTTGATCCTTTTTCAAGTTTAATTGATTTAAATACCAATTCGTCAGTCAAAGTTCTATCAATACCTTTTTGATTAAATAAAGCAGGATCTCTATAATCACTTATATCCCAAAAACGAGCTGGTATTTTTCTCAAAATAATCTTTTTTGTTTTTAATCAAATTAACTATGGTTTAAAAGGATTTGAGAAATCTAATAATTAAATATTTTTAATATATTGCTTAGTAAATCTATATTGGTTATTAATAATAATAATTTATTTCTGGCTCGTGTCAGACCCTGATAAAGAAGTTGATTATATACGTAATTTGGATTAGGATGTATTTCAGATTTGAGTTTATTAT
>JAAYNT010000020.1 GCA_012520715.1 Acholeplasmataceae bacterium | reverse complement strand
TGATAGATGAGATTTCATATTTTAAAGTATAATTTTTAAAAGCTGATGCTACAAAAACTTGATACTTTAATGAAATTTGGTCAACTTCGTTTTCGTTAGTTATTTTGCCGTATGGAACTAACTTTTTATTATCGGTTTCTTCAAGGCTAATTACAAGCGGTGTTTTTTCTCCGTTTGCACCTAACTTTATAAAACCATTTGCCATAAGACGTCCGGTCAGAAAAAACGACAATATTCCTACTATCGTTACTGCGAAGATTACATATGTAATTGCCAGTATGTTTTTTAGCATTATTCACGCAACTTTCCGCCATTTCTTCACTCGAATTATATAATAGCATAACAGAAAATAAAATTCAATATTTTTTATTAGAAAACGTTTTCTACTTACAAATCCTTTTAAACCTAGTTTTTACAACTCATTTATAAAGTTATTTAGATAAATGGCTTAATAAGTCTGTTTGTTTTTTATTTAAATGGGCATTTGAAAATAGATTTTAAAACTCTATGTGAATATTTTGAGTTATTTATAATAAAAATAGTATTTTTTGGCTTAAAATAGCGATATTTCAACAAATAAAAAACGCAAACTGATTGTTTGCGTTTTTGTTTAGTTTGATATTTTTTTGTTACTTAGCAATCTTAGCTAATGTTCTAACTAATTGAGCAGTATAGCTCATTTCGTTGTCATACCAAGTCATAACTTTAACTAATTGTTTGCCGTCTACTTCTAAAATTTGAGTAGTATGAGCATCGTAAAGTGACCCGAAATGAGAACCAATAACATCGCTTGATACAATTGGATCTGCAACATACGCTAATGTTTCATTAGCTGCAGCTTTGAATGCTTTATCAATGTCTTCTAATGTGACTTTTTTCTCTAACTCAACAGTTAAATCAACTACAGAACCTGTAACAGTTGGAACTCTTAATGCAGTACCATCTAATTTACCATTTAAGTGTGGCATAACTTTGCCGATTGCTTTTGCAGCACCAGTTGATGATGGAACGATATTAGTTGCCGCTGCTCTACCTCTACGAGAGTAGATTCCTTTTCTGTGTGGCATATCCATTAATGCTTGGTCAGCTGTATATGCGTGAACTGTAGTCATAAATCCTTTAACAACTCCAAAGTTGTCATCTAATACTTTAACAACAGGTGCTAAAGCGTTAGTTGTACAAGATGCACCTGAAACTACTTTTTCAGTTCCATCTAGTTGATCATCGTTTACATTATAAACGATCATCTTAACATTTCCAGTTACTGGAGCTGAACATAATACTTTTTTAGCACCAGCTTCTAAATGCCAAGATGCTTTTTCTTCAGAGTTAAATACTCCTGTACATTCTAATACTACATTTACGTTTAAATCTTTCCATGGTAATTGTTTTGGATCTTTTTCAGATAAAACTTGGATTTTTTTACCATCAACTACGATAGCTCCTTCTTCAAATGTAATATCATTTGTTTTGTATGGACCTTGTCCTGAGTCATATTTTAATAAATATGCAAGTTGTTCTGCGTCTGTTAAGTCATTAATCGCTACAACTTCAAACTTAGGATTATCGTGCATTAGTCTAAAAGCTAGACGTCCAATACGACCAAATCCATTGATTGCTACTTTAATTGCCATAAATTATTCCTCCTTATTTTTATTTTATGGATTGTGTTTCAACACTAGTATTTTAACATATTTAGGCGGTTTATTCCATTATTTCCATTACAAAAGCGGTTTCTTTCTACCTTTTTTATAAATAAAGTGTATAATAATTGTAATACGAGGTGATTTGTGTGAAAAAAAATATAGAAATTGAATTTAAAACACAAATAGATGAAAATACCTACAACCAGTTATTGCATAAATATAACTTAAAAAGTTCTCAGTTTCATCAAACTAACTACTACTTTGACACTGACTCCTTAGACTTATTAAACCGTTATATTACCCTAAGAATTAGAGTAAAAAAAGATAGTGTAAAACTAACATTAAAACAACGAGCAATAGAAGGTTCACTAGAAGAACACTATATTATTGATGATACTAAAAGTGCTAAACTATTAAAAGAAGGATTTAACACTTCTACTTTTTTCCCGCAAATTAATTATGATGTTAAATACTTAACCAAATTAGATAATTATAGAATTACTATGTTATATGAAAATGGTATAATCTTTTTTGATAAGAGTACTTATAATGGTATTACTGATTATGAAATTGAATATGAACATGGCAATTATGAAGTTGGACTTAATAATTTTAATAAGTTTTTAATGGAAAATAATTTAAAACTTATTAAAATGAATAAAAAAAGTTACCGTGCCTTAACGACTCGGTAACTTGTTATTAATTAGTTTTATATAAGGGGCTTACGCCTCTTTTTTATTTTTAGTGCAGTTACATTTAGCTAAATGATCCATTAACTCTTCTCTTAGAAGAGCTAATTCTTTTAATACTTCTTCATATTCAGGTGAATGTTTTTTAACTACATCTACTTTTTCTTCTACAACTTTAACCTTTTCTACAACTTTAGGTTCTTCTTTAACCTCAACTGGTGCCGGCTCAGGTTTTGGTGCAGGAGCTGGTTGTGGTTTTGGTTGTGGTTTTGGACGTTCTTCAACTTCTTTAACATAAATTGAAGCATCAGGTACATTATATGAAGCTTTTGTTTCTTCTGCGTTTGCTAAGATATATTCAATAACTTCTTCTTTTTTAAGTTCAATTGATGCTTTTACGTTATGGTCTTTAGCATATCTTTGCATTAAGACAATTGATAAGCCTCTAATTTTAGCTTCTTCTTCAGCCGGAAGCTCTCCTCTTTCTTGTAACTCAGCAACAATAATATCAGCTAATTGTTCTTTTTTAAGTCTTCTTGGAACATTAACATCATATTTCTTACCAATATCTCTAATTTCATTAATCGTTGATGCATGGTATAAAACAACTCTAAAATCATCAGCTGATAAGCCATCGATATGATCTTTTTCATCATGGAAAACTTTTCTTAATTCAAAGTTGTATGCTAAAATGTCTTCTGTTATTTCAGAATGCTTCTTAGCATCTTGAATTAATAAGTCAATTTCTTTTTCACTTACTTTATGTTCCATCATGTACATAAATAAATGAAGCCATAATTCAGTTAAATATTTACGATTTAAACTAACCGAGTTGTAAAATTTAAGTAAGTTTTCTAATTGATACTCAGAAAATCGATCAAAGTAAGAAAGACGATATCCTAACTCATCAGCTAAGTTTAATCTTTCTTCAATAGTTTTTTCAACTGGCTCTTGTAGTACTTCCTTTAACACTTTCATTCTAAGTGCTTTTGGAACGGTTAACCCAATCTTTTGGAAAAAACCTCTTACTTCATGACAAGGCATGTTAATAATTGAGTCAATAATTTCTGAAACTGGATAATCCCTTTTTAAAACTACAATCTTTCCATGATAATTAAGCTTACTCATAATTTTACCTCCATTTATATAAAATTGTTGATTATTCATAATCATAATACTATATTCTATCTAAATAGTAAAGAATAAATAACAAAATAAATTACTTTTACGCAAAATATCGTAAAAAGACTTTGTAAAGTGTCTTTACGCTTATTCGGGTTAATACTAAATTTCCAATAAAAAAAGGCCATTTGGCCTTTTCTTATCTTAGTGGTTAGATGCTTCTTTTTTAGAATCAATTTCATCAAAATAAATTTCTAAAGCTTTTTTGTAATCAAAATCTCCTTGGGCAAAACTTGAATACATAATTAGTTCTCTTAATCTTTTTGGAATGAATATTCTAATTTCTTCATCGTTATATCCAACTTGCATTTTATCTTCTTTTGGATCAATCATAATTGGTCTTTTTAAAATGCTTGGATTATCAAGAATAAATTTCTTTAATTCTTGAGTTCTCATCCCTTCTATATCTAAATCATTTTCTCTTATAATCTTTGAACGGGTTGAAATAATATCTTCAAAACCATTTTCAGAGTGTTGTAACATTAAGTTGATATCATCTTCTGTAATGTTTTCATTAAATATGTTTTTCTCAGAATAAGGGATGCGATGATCGTCTAACCATTTCTTTGCTTTACGACAAGATGAACAGCTTGGCGTAGTGTAAATTGTAATCATATGATCATACCTCCTTTATAATATAATTCTAAATACCGTATACATTATAGCCTATCTAAAGATAGTTTTCAATATCATTTTCAACTTTCTTTCATTTTTTTCAGTGTAAAGGTTTTCATTGTATAATTTACTTCGTAAATATTTGCAATTTTGAATATTTTGTGTTATTATTTACACAATCACAGTGATTAAGAAATAGTAAATTATTTATAGTCTTAAAGCGAGCTGAGATGGTGAAAGTCAGCAGAAACTAAAATAATTGAATGGGACTTAGGAGTGATTAACCGATTTAAGAGCTATACTATTTAGTATAGAACTAAGGTGGCACCGCGCTTATTAGCGTCCTTAGATGATTTCTAAGGACGCTTTATTTTTTTAATTTTTAAGGAGGAAATAATATGAAAAGAATTGTTTCAGGGGTACAACCAACAGGTGCATTAACAATTGGAAATTATTTAGGAGCGATTAAAAACTTTGTTAAGTTGCAAGAAGAATATCCAGATGCTGAGTTCTTCTTCTTTGTGGCTGATTTACATTCTATTACAATTGCACAAGATCGTTTAGAATTAAGAAAAAATATTAAGGAAGTAGCTGCACTTTATATTGCGTGTGGACTTGATCCAAATAAAGTAAATATATTTATTCAATCAGAAGTCCCAGCCCATAACCAATTAGGTTATGTCATGGAGTCTACTGCCTATATTGGTGAGATGGAAAGAATGACGCAGTATAAAGATAAAAGAGGCAGACAAGTTGAAGGAATAAAAACATCTCTTTTAACTTATCCAGCTCTAATGGCTGCCGATATATTATTATATGATGCAGATAGAGTTCCAATTGGTGAAGACCAAAAACAACATCTCGAATTAACTAGACTACTAGCAGAAAGATTTAATAATCAATACGGAAAAACGTTTGTTGTTCCAGAACCATATTTTGATGAGAAAATATTAAGAATTAAATCATTATCTGATCCACTTAAGAAAATGAGTAAATCAGATGATAATGAACGTTCTTATATACTACTTTTAGATGAACCAAATCGTATTAAAAATAAAATTAATAGTGCCGTTACTGACTCTGATACTACTATTAGATTTGATGAGGAAAATAAACCAGGAATCTCAAACTT
>JAAYNT010000019.1 GCA_012520715.1 Acholeplasmataceae bacterium | reverse complement strand
TAAAACAAATGCCAACAATAAATATATCTTTCTCATTTTTTATATTGCAAAGTTACCATTTTTAAAAACTACTACTTTCTCTCCGTTATATTTTGTTCCTACAATTTCCATATCACTTGAACCAAACATGAAATCTTCATGATTTAATGAGTTGTTGTAATCGATTGCTTGAAGCTCTTCTTTAGTCATGTTTGTTCCACCTTTAACATTCATTGGATAAGCTCTTCCTAATGCCATATGGCATGAAGCATTCTCATCAAATAAAGTATTATAAAATAAGATGTTCATATTAGAAATTGGTGAGTCATGAGAAATTAGGGCAATCTCTCCTAAGTATCTTGAGCCTTCATCTAAATTAAGAAGTGCTTCAAGAGCAGCTTGTTCTTTTTTGGCAAAGTGATTTACTACTTTACCATCTTTAAACTCTAACCAAAAATCTTCAATTAACTTACCTTGGTAGTTAAGTGGTTTAGTAGCAACTACTTTACCATTAACTCCATATTTGTAAGGCATTGTAAATGTTTCTTCAGTTGGTATATTTGGATTAAATAATACACCTTTTAAACTTACTTCTTGGCCACCAGACCAAATATGGTCTTTAATTAACTCAACAGTAATGTCAGTACCTAAACTATTTTTAAAGTGTAGTGATTTAAAGTTTAACTCATTTAAAAGATTGTTGTGTTTAGATAATGTTTTATTATGTAGTTCCCATTCTTTAATTGGGTCATTATCTTTAGTAACACGGCTTGCTTTTAAAATTGCTTCCCATAATAATTTTTCTGCTTCATCACTAGATTTAGCTTCTGGAAATACTCTTTTAGCCCATGTTGGATTAGGTGCAGCAGCGACAACCCATTGAACACCGTTACCCATAACAAACTCTTGGAAAAATTGAAGTTTGGTTTGAGTAGCTAAGGCTCTAGCTTGAAGTTTATTTGGATCTACATCTTTAAGTAGCCCCGGTACTGGTGAAGTAATTGCAATGTGACATACATTTTCTTCAACTAAGTACTCAGCTCTTTTTACTACGTATTCTGGTACTTCTTTCATTGTTTCAATTGATTGATGTAGTCCGTCAAGTAAACTAACCTCATCATCTGACCATTGTACTAATACTTCTTTAGCTCCTACTAAGTAGGCTTCTTTAGTAATTAAGCGAACTATTTTATTATTATCAGTAGTGGCACGAATTAAAACTCGTTGATCTTTTTGAACGTTAGCTCCTACTTTTACTATTAGTTCTGCGTATTTTTGTAATAATTGTTCCATTTTTTAATGTCCTCTTTTGCCTTTTTCTTCGTTTTCTAAAATAATTTCTTTACTCTTCATAAGTCTTACAATGTTAGAACGCTCATTATCTTCTAACTTCATTCTAATTTCTTTAATCATTGCTTCCATCTCTGGCATCATTACATATTCAATGGCGTTTACTCTACGCCTTGTTTTTTCAATTTCAGATGCTAACATTGAACTAGCTTTATCAAGCTGAGCTAGTTCAATTAACTTAGGAAGTAAACTTGCTAAGTTTAAAAGTGATTCATCTAATTCTAATGGTGAAGTAAAAAAACTATATGTAAGGTCAAAATCCTTACTGGTTTCAAACTCCAAATATGGAGTTTCAATATTCATTATATAATTAACTTTTTCTTTTAATTCTAAGTTTCTTGCTGGTACTAATAACGCTTCGTTAATTTGAGTTTTAGATGATTTGTTTTTAGCATTATTAAATTTTTGCATGACTAAAATTAGCTCATGTTCAACTTCTAATCTTAGTTCTCTGTTTTGTCTAACTATTATCATAAACTGACGAACCATTTCGTCTTGTTTATCTTTTAATAATTTATGACCTCTTTTAGCGATTTGAAGTTGATTACGGAGCCTAGTTAGTTCCATTCTTGTTGCAGTAACTTGTTTTCTAGCCATGTAATACCTCTATATTATTCATCCTTATTAGGATAATATTTTTCTATATTTTTTAAACTAATTCTACGAAGTTCCGCTCTTGGTAAAATTGATAATAAATCCCAACCTAAATTAAGAGTTTCTTCAATCGAACGATCTTTTGAAAATCCTTGAGAAATATATTGATTTTCAAATTCATCAGCAAATTTAGCATACAATTTATCAATATCAGATAGGGCACTTTCACCTAGAATAGTTGAAAGTTCTTTTGCTTCTTTACCGCGTGCATAAGCCGCAAACAATTGATTCATTGTATCAGCGTGATCTTCTCTTGTCTTACCTTCACCAATTCCTTTGTCTTTAAGTCTAGATAGTGATGGTAGTACATCAATTGGTGGAAAAACACCTTTCATGTATAACTCACGAGTTAAGATAATTTGTCCTTCAGTAATATATCCAGTTAAGTCCGGAATTGGATGTGTTTTATCTTCTTCTGGCATTGTTAGAATTGAAATTTGCGTAATTGATCCAGTTGATCCTCTAACGCGACCTGCACGCTCATAAAGCGTTGCAAGGTCAGTATATAAATAACCTGGATATCCTCTTCTACCTGGAACTTCTTTTCTAGCTGCTGAGACTTCTCTAAGTGCTTCAGCATAGTTAGTAATATCAGTAATAATTACTAACACGTGCATTCCAAGTTCAAATGCTAAATACTCAGCAGCCGTAATTGCCATTCTTGGAGTAGCAATACGCTCAATTGCTGGGTCATCAGCAAGGTTAACAAACATCACACTACGCTCAATTGCTCCTGAGTCTCTAAAATCTTTAATAAAATAATCGGCTTCTTCAAATGTAATACCAATTGCAGCAAATACTACCGCAAATTTATCGCCAGAACCTAATACTTTAGCTTGTCTTGCAATTTGTGCGGCAAGTCTTGCGTGTGGAAGTCCTGATCCAGAGAAAATTGGTAATTTTTGTCCTCTAACTAAAGTGTTAAGGCCATCAATGGCACTAACACCAGTTTGAATAAACTCAGATGGATAATCTCTTGCCACTGGATTTAGTGGTGTTCCGTTAATATCCATTGTCATTTCTGGAATAATTTTACCACCACCATCAATTGGTCTACCTAAACCGTCAAAGACTCTACCTAAAATGTCTGGTGATAATTCAATTTCAATTCCATGTCCTAAAAAGACAGCTTTTGCATCATCTATTTTTAATCCTTGTGAGCTTTCAAATAGCTGAACTAGTGCTTTATCATTATCAATTTCTAAAACCTTACCCAATCTAGTTTCACCATTAGCTTGTTTAATTCGTACTAACTCATCAAACTTAACACCTTCAACATGATCAACTAACATTAGTGGTCCTACTACTTCTTTAATTGTTTTATATTCTCTTACAGCCATTTAATCACCCACTTATCTTTTCAAATTCTTCACGCATTTTAGTTCTAATTTCTTTATAACTTGTTAAAAACTCATCTTCAGTTACATATTTTAGTCTTCCGATTTCTTCTAAAACTTCCATATTTACTAAATTTTCGTATCTAACTCTTTCTTTGATTGCTTTTAAGGCATGATCATACCACTCAAAAATAATATTTAACATTAAATATTGCTTTTGTAGTGATGTATGAGTATCAACCTCATGGAAAGCATTTTGATGTAAGAAGTCTTCTCTAATCATTCCAGCAGCGTTTAATTTTAAACGGTCGTTGTAATCTAGTGAGTCCATACCAACTAAGCGAACAATTTCTTGTAGTGAAGATTCTTCTTGTAAGATTGTCATTGTTCTTCTTACTTGATATGACCAACGAGATTTAATATTTTTATCAAAATAATCGTCTAATACGTCCTGGTAAAGCGAATAACTTCTAATCCAGTCAATTGCTGGGAAGTGTCTAGCGTATGCTAGTTGTGCACTTAAGCCCCAAAATACTTTAACAATTCTTAAAGTGGCCTGGCTGACTGGCTCTGAAGTATCCCCACCTGGTGGCGATACCGCCCCAATTGCCGTAACTGCACCTTCTCTTGGATTAGATCCGATTGTTTTTACATAACCTGCTCTTTCATAAAACTCAGCAAGTCTTGATGAAAGGTAAGCTGGATATCCTTCTTCACCTGGCATTTCTTCTAAACGTCCTGACATTTCACGAAGTGCTTCCGCCCAGCGTGATGTTGAATCAGCCATGATCGCTACTTTATAGCCCATATCTCTAAAATATTCAGCAATGGTAATACCAGTATAAATTGATGCTTCTCTAGCAGCAACTGGCATATTTGATGTATTAGCAATTAATACTGTACGTTTCATTAAAGTTTCACCAGTTCTAGGGTCATCTAGTCGTGGGAACTCCATTAATACGTCAGTCATCTCATTACCGCGTTCACCACAACCTACATAAACAATAATATCGGCTTCAGCCCATTTTGCTAGTTGGTGTTGAACAACAGTTTTTCCAGATCCAAATGGTCCAGGAATTGCTGCAATTCCGCCCATTGCGATTGGAAATAATGTATCAATAACTCTTTGTCCAGTAATCATTGGTTGATTTGGAGCAATTTTTTCTAAGTATGGTCTACGTTTACGAACTGGCCAGTATTGAATCATATTTAGTTTAATAATGTTGCCATTTTTATCTTCTAGTTCACAAACAGTTTCAGTAACTGGTCCACTAACTTCGTTAATTTTTACAATTTTTCCACTAATATTAGGTGGTACCATAATTTTATGGTTAACAGAGTTTGTCTCAAGTACTTCTCCAATAATGTCTCCGCCTTTTACAACGTCACCAACTTTAGAAGTTGGTTTAAAGTCCCAAATTTTTTCTCTGTTTAACTTAGGAATATCAATTCCAAGTGGAATTTGATTACCACTAACTTCATAAATAGCATCAAGTGGTCTTTGAATACCATCGAATATTCCTTCAATTAAACCAGGTCCAAGTTCTACTGATAATGGTTCATTAGTAAAATAGACTGGTTCTCCTGGTCCAATTCCAGCAGTCTCTTCATAAACTTGAATTGATGCTAAATCATCACGAAGTTCAATAACTTCACCAATTAATCTTCGCTCACTTACATGCACTACGTCATATACTTGAACGTCTTGCATTCCTTTAGCTACAATTAGTGGTCCTGAAACTTTAGTAATAATTCCATGTTTTTTCTTATTTTTCTGCATATATATCACTCCTAAAAGATGTTAATGCCGATGGCTCTTTCGACATCTTTTCTTATTTTTTCGATTCCGAGTCCAGTTTCTACTCCACCTAATGGTAGTAGTAGAATAATTGGAAATGATTGTTCCTGATATTTTTCTAAGGTTTCACTAATACCTTCTTGGAAAATATCACTAACAATCACTACCTTTGTGCCGCCTTCGGCAAGTTCGTCGATCTTTTTTGAGACTTCTTTACGGTCTTTTATAACAAAGGGAGTAATTCCAATTCCATTAAAGATAATAATATCTTCATTTTCGCCTATACAAGCTATTTGTGGATGTTTCATTTACTTCCCTCCTAATATTTTAATAACTTACTAAGATCAATATCTTTATCAAAATATAATCTTCTTACGTTATTAATTTCAAATTCTTTTTTAACTAAATAATTAACTACTGGTCCACTTGAGAACGTATCATAGCCGTAGTTAACTAATTTTTCTAATATTTCTTCACTACTTACTTTTTCCAGTAGTGATAAATCTTTATGTTCATTAAGTGTTTGTATTACTTCTAACACTTCTTTTGAATAGTGAAGTTTTAAAACTTCGACTTGTTCAAGTGGAAGTTTTTGATAAATTGAAAGTAGTGTATCAATTGATACATAACCACCATCAATTAAAACTTCTTTTAATAGATTTTGATTTAGATTAATTTTTTCTGCACGATACATAGTTAATAGATTTCTTGAATCAATATACTCTTTAAAGTATGTAATAAATGGTGCTTCACCTAATCTAATAGCTTCATCTAAAATATAGTTATATACTATTTTATCTACTAAAAGACTTACTTGTTGGCTAGTCATTTTATTATTTACTTGTTCATTAATTGATCGAAGTAATTTAGTGTTAATATCACTAACTTTATCAAAGTTATTATTAATTAAGGCTTCTTTTAACTCATCAACTGAAATAGTTGCCGCTTGATCAAATTTAATATCTTGGTTTTGTAAGAAATAATGATTTTTAATAATTAATTTAATATTAATTAAATCATACTTTAAAAACCAAAGTCTTATTATATTTGGGCTTGGTACGACTTGTAAAAGCTGGGATTTTACTTTGATTAGTTCATTAGTAATAACATCATCTAAGTAATAAGCGACATGATCAAAACCGTAACCAAGGTCACGTAATGTTTTAAAGTAATCGCCTTTATCAGCTTTTTGAAGTGTTAAATATTCATTTTCCTTAAAGAGCTCGGTAGTTTTAACACCAATCGCTCCACTAGCAAAAATATAATTCATTATTAGTTAAATAGCTCCTCTGATAGTTTGGTTTCATATTTTTTTCTAACTAACTCAATAATTTCCATAAAATCAAAATTTAAGTCATAATACTTACCAATAATTAAAAATCCACTATCTATATTAACTGGATCTTTTGATAGAATAAAGTTAGTTTTTAATTCTTTATTAACTTTTGGAATTAATTTTTCATAAAGTTTATAATCATTTTTATTTACTTTAATTTCTTCAGTTCCTTCATATTTTTCATCTTTTAGTAAGTTAATAATAAATTCTAAAAACTCTTTTTCTGATAATGTTTTGATTTTTTCATATGCATTATCAAAAAGCTTATCCATCATCTTACTTTTGGCAACAAGCATCGCTTGTCTTTTAGCAAGCTCATGAGACATTTCTTGACTTTTTAAAAGTCCGTCAGCTTCTACTTTAGCTTTTAAGATAATTTCATCAGCTTCTTTTTTAGCATCATTTATTAATTTTGATTCGATTTCTTTAGCTTCTTTATCAGCTTTTTTTCTTATTTCTTTAGCTTCCGATTTACCGATTGCTAAAATAGCATCACTAATTGATGCTTTTTTCTCTATACTTTTTTCTTCTTGGATATTTATTTCTGTTTTTTTATCTTTACTCACCTTAATCACATCCTAATTTTTTAAACTGGGATTGAAACCCACATTAAAATACTAACTAGTAATGCTAAAATTGCGTAAGTTTCAACAATCGCAGTCATTGTCATACCGCGTGCTGATAAGTTTGGTTGTTTAGCTACCATGTGAATAGCTGCTGCCGCTGCTTTTCCTTGGAAGATACCAGATACTAATCCACCAATTGCAATTGGCAGTGATGCATATAAAAATCCTAATCCAACCGCAGGTGTTAAAGCAAGTGCGCCTCCACCAAGTAGACCAATTTTAGATAATATTAGTACTGCCATTAAAAACCCGTAAATACCTTGTGTACCAGGTAGAGCTTGTAAAATTAAAACACGACCAAATAAATCTGGTTTTTCTGAGATAACTCCGTTACCTGCTTTAGCTGCAATCGC
Source organism: Acholeplasmataceae bacterium (assembly GCA_012520715.1). Lineage (GTDB taxonomy): Bacteria > Bacillota_I > Bacilli_A > Acholeplasmatales > Acholeplasmataceae > DUQW01. The sequence goes on along the minus strand of JAAYNT010000019.1, from coordinate 6,601 downwards.
AACTCCTATTGCTGATCCAGCTCCGGCTAACGCTGTTGCGATTGCCGCTCCTAATATTGCATATACTACTCCAATTTCCATCTTTATTTCCTCCTATAAATCTTTATCTTCAATTTTATAAATATAATTGTATTGTAATTCTAATGGTTTAAAGGCATATCCGCCACCTTCATAGAATTTACCGAAAAACTCAATATATTGTAATCTACTATCATGTACGTATGCTGATAATAAGCCCATTGCTAAATTAAATACGTGACCAATAATAAATACGATAATTCCTAATATATAACCATACCATGGTCCAATGACCATCATTCCAATGATATTCATTGAATAAGCAATAACTCCTGATGATAAAGCTAGTGCTAATATTCTTGAGTATGACAAGATATCTGATAGATATCCAGTAATACCATATAATCCGCCTAAACCACCAGTAATCTTACCAAAGACGCCTTTATTTTTACGTCCGCTAAATAGTAAGATGAATGCTGCCCCGATCGTTGCAGCAATAATTCCGTATAACTTGTAATCTGGAAATGCAATTAACACTGCTAATCCTGGTATTAGTAATATCCAGCTAATACTTTCTGCAAGTATTCCAAGATAGTCTTTTTCTTTAGCTAGTTTGAATGCTTTTATAATAAGTGCTACAAAAATATGGACAACTCCTACTATTAATGCCGCAATTAGCATTGGTATTGGCTCATTCATTGGATCAAAGACTTGAAACTTAACACCAAATAATGCTTTACCAATATCAAAGCTTATTCCAAAGACACTACCATAAAGTATTCCAAATAAAATTGATGGTATACTTGCATAAAATAAGACTTGAACGAGTTTTTTAAACTCTCCTTTTGGTTTTTTAATTAATAAGAATAAACCAAATAAGATTGCCATTACAATGCCGTATCCCCAGTCTCCCATCATCATTCCAAAGAACATCCAATAAAAGATTGACATAATTGGGTTTGGATCAAACTCATTATAGTTTGGAACTGAGAACATATCAGTAATTGTTTCAAATGGTTTTACAAACTTATTATTTTTATGACTTGTTGGTGGTAGTTCTTGTGGGTGAGGATCTCTTAGGTCAATTTCGTAGTCATCAGTAACTCTAGAAATTGATTTTTCTAATTTCTTAATATGATCTTCGCGTACCCACCCTTCAAAATAAATTGTTTGTTCTGTTTCACTTGCTTGATATTTTTTAAGTTCGCGCTCTGATAACATCTGATCGCTTAGAAGTTTTAATTCATCTAAACTTTTAGCTATTTCTTTTAATCCTTCTTCTAAGGTTAAGATTTGAGATTCCCCGATATTAATTACTTCAAGGTTATGTTCAATTTCATCTTTAACTAAATGATTAATTAAAGGTAAGTTTACTTTTTGAAAACCGGCATTTTCTAAATCTGTTAAAATATCTTCTTTTGATGCTATAGCATATGCTAAACCACTTGCATTACTACCATATGTTTTATAATCGATATTGTTTAGTTCTAAATACCCATTAAATGCTTCTTGGTTAGATTCTAAAACTTGACCTAAGTAAATATGTGCATATTCTAAAGTTTTAATATCTCTAATTTTAACTTCTAAGTTTTCAAATGGAAGTAAAACTTTGTTAGCTTCTAGTCTTTCTTCATTATGCTCTTTTAGTCTTGAGATTTTAGCTAACATTTTTTCTACTTTTTCAAGTAGCTCGATTTGTTCTTCTCTAATATCAGAAAATCTTTCATAATCAACAACTTGAAAAGTAGGAGATAGCAGTTTTGGCTTCTCCTTATATTTATCTAATTCTTTAATAACTCTGTTAGTACGATTAATAATATTGTCTTCATAAGAAGTGTCAACTACTCTTTGTTGTCCTTGATTATTAGTAATCATTAAAACGCCGTATCTTTGTAAAGAGCGTTTTAATTCTTCCTCATACTCCTTTAAGACAAATACTTTTGCCTTTTTCATCTTGACAATCATAGTTCTAACACCTTACCTACAACAAAGTCTGTTAGCTTTTCAATTTTTCTATCAGCATCCTCGTTAACAATACTTGTAATTTTAGCTAATTCTAATTCATTAGCTTCCTTATTAGCTTTTAGTTGTTCTTTGTTATCATTTATGATTTTTGTCGCTTCTAAATTAGCATTTTCTAAAATCTTTTTAGCTTCTTCTTCACCATGAATTTTAGACGTTTCAATAATTGTCTTTTGGTCATTTTTAGCTTCTAAAATTAAGTTTTTAGCTTCTGCTTCTGCTTGAATTATGGCATTTAAGATTGACAATTTAATCACCACCTATACGTATTTTTGTGTTTAACACATCCATTTTATTTTATCACATTTCATGATTATTATATAATCATATAGTTATTCAAAGAAAAACGCCGCTTATTTTACAAAAATCAATAATAAATATATTTATTATGATTCGTAAGTTAAGCGGCGCCCTTTTATAATGTTATCTTATATTAATGCTTCTTGCTTCTCTTCTAGCATCTGGTTGATAAATAGTTACTACTGTTTCACTTATGTTTGTTAAGTGGTCAGCTACTCTTTCTAAATTTGAAAGAATATCAAGATAATTAGATGAAGCAGAAAATTGAACTTCTCCAGATTTTAATCTTTCATTATAATTGTGTCTAAATGTTTTTTCCATAATATCCGATTGAATTTCTAAATCTTGAACTTCTAGTGCTAAATTAACATCTCTTCTTGCAAGTGAACCAAGACATTTACCTATCATCTCTTCAATACTTTTATAAAATTGATGAAGTTCAATTGATTCTTGTTCGTGCATTTCTTGATTAAATTCATATCTTTGTTGGATAAAACCTAATATGTTAGTAAAGTGATCAGCAATTCTTTCTAAATCACTAATAATATCTAAATAACCTGATAAGCGATTTGAATCATAACTCGAAAGCTCATTTTTTTGAACTAGTGTAATCATATAATTATGTAGTCTTTTATCATAATCGTCAATAATATCTTCAAGTTCCATTCCTAATTCATAACTTCTAGAGTTGTTTTCAAATTGATAACTTTTTAAGAGTTGCAAGTATTCAAATACTTTGTCACTCATAATAAATATTCCTGATTTAACATAAGTTAGGGCCACACTTGGTGTGCCAATTAAGATGTTTTCATCTAAAACTTGTGATAATTCATCACTATGATCAATATCTTTAATGACCCAAGTAACAAATCTTACAAGTGGATTAATTAACCAAACCATAACAAGTGCTGCAGCAATATTAACAAATACGTGAATAATAGCAATTGTCATCATCTTATTATTAACTAAAATCGCATTTTCAATTGATTGTAGTAAATGACCAATGGGTACAATTAATGGCATAATTAATACAACAGCTGCCAAGTTATATATTACGTGAACGAGTGCGACTCTTTTAGCATTTTTGTTTCCTCTAATGGAAGCAAAAATCCCAGTAATTGTAGTTCCTAAGTTAGCTCCAAGTATCATAGGTATAGCGCCTATTAATGTAATTGTAGGATTATCTGGAGTTCCAATTGCATAAAGTTTTTGAATAATACCAACTGCTGCAGATGATGATTGAATAATTAGAGTAAATGCTGTAGAAAATCCAAATCCTAATGCCCAAAATCCAGGAACTTCTGGATTTCCTAAATACTTCATAGTATCTTGAGCCCACTGGGCTTTAGCTACTACTAATACTCCTTCAGCTAAAAACTGAAGACCAATAAATAAAAGTCCAAATCCAATGATACTTCGTCCAACATTTCTTGGGACATTTCTTTCAAATATAAAAAATAATAAGACTCCAATTAATACAAACCACAAGCCCCAACTAGCAATCGGAAGACCAATTAATATTGAGGTAATGGTTGTACCAATATTAGCGCCAATAATGACAGCAACCGCTTGTCTAAGTGATAATAAATCAACACTAACAAGCCCTATAATTAATACTGTTACGGCTGATGATGATTGGATTAATACTGTAAGTGCTATTCCGACTAAAATACCCTTCCAACGGGCATTAGTTGTTCTTTCTATAATGACTTTTAAACGATTTCCTGCTGCACTCTTTAATGAGTTTGACATTAAATCGATTCCATAAATAAAAAGCGCCAGTCCCCCAAGGACTAACATCAAGTTTTGAAAAACTTCACCTGTAGTCATAAATCCCCCTTAAAGATTTTTACTATAAACTTCTTATCTATTATACAATAAGTGTTATTATAAAAAAACATATGTAATAAAAATAAAGGGCCAAGGCCCCTTATTACTCGACTAATTTAAATTTTAATCTTACTGGGTTATGGTCACTATGAACATAACCTAAATCAAGTCCTTCAACTAGAGTAACTTCAATATTATCAGATACAATAAACCCATCTATTATAAAATAATATGTATTTTCGATATCGCTTGGATTATATGGTTGATTTAAAAGTCTTGAAGTTGTTACATTTGGATCAATTTTAAATTGATAACCCTCTGGTAAGTAAGTATCCTCAATTTTATATGGTGTAAAATATGGGTTTTCCCTTACCTCAAGTGATACTTCAGGGAAAGTTTGATTAAAGTCTCCACCAATTAAAACATAATTACCAATCTTTTTATGTTCTATCATAAAATCTTTTAGATAAGTCATTTCTTGTTCTCTTAGTTTACCACTTGAATCATATGCTGACATATGTAAGTTAACAACTACAAACATTTTGTCGCTACCTTCAATTTTATGATAGTTTACTAGCATTCCGCGTTTTAAGTTAACCGTTCTAACTGGCCAGCTAAATCCACCAGGGAACTGATGTCTTTCACTATTTTCTACTTTAAAGTTAGTGAAAGTGGAAACTCCACTTTCAACCTTACCCATATACTGGGTAAATGAGAAAGGAAATGGTACAAACAGTGCTTTATAGTTTAAGGCAAATGTAGAGTTATAAGTTGTACCTAAGTTATCTAGAATGTATTGTTGCTGGTTAATTTTATAACTTCTTCTTGAATTGATATCTACTTCTTGAATAAAGTAAAACTCTGATGAATAAGTATTTATAATATCTTTAATTCCTGCTAAGTAACCTTCAACTACTTCCCTTGACTCGGGTATTCCTTTTTTGCCACCGTCCATTACAAAGTCTTCATCTTTACCAAGTGAACCATAGCCAATGTTAAAAGTTAAGGCTTGGTATTCTTCATTAAACTTAACTAAGTTAATTTGGTTATTTATTATTTTAGCTTCTTCTAACTTTTTTGGTCTGTATTCAACAACTGTAAAGAAAACTAATATTGCTACTCCAAATAGTAATATTATACTAATAATTATTAATAATGTATGAATTAAATCATATACCAAGGTTTTTTCTTTTTAGCTTTTCTACTGTTTAATGCTAAACTTTCATATCCCATAATAATACCTCCCGCTATTATACATACATTCTACTATTAATTTTATAATATTCCAAATGAAAAAGACCTCCAAGAAAATCTTGGAGGCCTTATTAATTTTTAATAATAACTATTTATCACCATTGATTTCATACCCGTCAAATCTAAGTGGGCTTGAAAATGTGTAAGTAGTCATATTGAAGTTTAAATCTTCAATTCTAGATAAAATATGAATTGTTTCGTTAACTGAGACGATTTTTTCAATATTGTAATTGTATAACTCGTCAGTTAATTTTGGAACTAAGGTCATAATGTACTCATCAGCTTTATCAAAGTTAATATGGAACACAACAACCATTGATTTATATTTTTCTTCATAAGGTTTTTCAGAGTCAATTGGTGTTGATTCTAATCTTACATTATGCATAATAAATCCGTATAACTCTAATTTTTTGTCGACAAATAAGTTTTGTCTTTGGTTATATGTGGCTGGTACGTATACATAACCATATTTTTCATATGAAAACTCAACTATTTGAACCGGTACATTAACACCACTACGATAAGCTGATACTTTAACACCGGTTATTCTACCTTCCCCGTCACTCATAAAGCCAATACCTATTGAATTACCATGATCATCCCAAATTGTAATACCAGTAGAGAAGCCCTCTTCTTCAACTGGATTTGGTAAAATCTTTGGATTATATGGATCTGATAAATCAATTGTATATAAAGGGTCCATCACAAAGAAAGTTACAATTTGAACGATATCTTCTTTAAAGCTAACGCTTTTAACTGATTCTCTTTCTTTACCAATTCCTTCATTTAATAAACTAAGTAGTTTAAGTTTATCTGATTTTTCATCAACTTCAAAGATATAAAGTGAGTTAAGACTATTAGGACCGTGAGTAGTAACTACTCTAACTTGTTCTTTATAATCATCCATGAAGTATTGGTTTAATACCATACCTACTACTTCACTAGATCCAACATATTTCATATCACCAGTTTTCTTATCGTAATCAACTACGATAACACTAGAAATAGTTTTTTCAATGTTCGATCGATAAGAAACTAAAATAATATAGTTGTGTCCCATGAAAAATGATTGATTTTCACCAACAAAACCTAACTCTTTTGCTTCTAATGTACCAAGATTAAATGATGTTAACATTGTCAGTCCTGTAGTTGCAAAATCGCCACTAAAGTAGTAAAT
>JAAYNT010000018.1 GCA_012520715.1 Acholeplasmataceae bacterium | reverse complement strand
TATCATGAAAGTTTAAAATCCAATATTTTAAAACTTGCTCATCATGGTTCTAAAACTTCAACAAGCCTAGAATTACTTCATGCTGTAAAGCCTGAAATTATTATAATTTCAAGTGGTAGAAACAATATATATGGCTTTCCGCATGTAGAAGTATTACAAAGAATTGAAAACAAATATTTAATATACCGGACTGATATTAACTATACGATTTATTATTACAAGATTAATAAAGACTTGAAATGGCTAAATTACTATCAAAATTATATAAAATATTATATAATGATATAGAAAATGAGGCGATAAATTATGCAAGACTTAGTATATCTATATCACGGAGCAAGTGAATATATTTTACGAAAAGAGATTAATAAATTACTAGAAGAATTAAATGTCGATCAATTTAATGTTGTAAAGTATGATTTGTTAGAATCAAACTTTAGTGATGTAATTGAAGAACTTCAAACAATTTCATTTTTCTCTGATCAAAGAGTCGTTTTAGTCTCAGGAGTTTTAGAGTTATATAAACTTGATGAATATGATCAACAAAGATTTATTCAGTATTTAGAAAACCCTAACCCTGATACTATTTTAATAATGTACTCAAGCCAAATTAATGAAGATAATCTTCCAATTACAAAAGCAATTAATTTATACGCTAAAATTACCAAATTGCAAGAAATTAAAAAAGAAGATCTTGATTTAATTATTAAAAAGAGTTTTGAAGAGGATGGTTATGAAATTGCAAGTGAAGCTATTAGCGAATTAATTGAAAGAACTAATGGCGATTATCCAACAATTGAACAAGAAATTACAAAACTAAAATTATATGCATACGATCATAAAGCGATTAACGTTCAAGCAATTAGACTATTAGTTAGTAAAAACTTTGATGTTAATATCTTTGAGTTATCTTCAGCGATTGTCGCTGGTGATAAAACAAAAGCTATTCAAATTTATTATGATTTATTAGTATCTAATATTAGTCCAGTAAGAATTGTTAGCTATCTATCAGGTAGAATTAGAGAACTAATTCATACAGGACTCTTATTAAGCCGTGGTTATTCACAAGATATGATTGCAAAACATTTTCAAGTATCTGACGCTAAAGCTTATTACATGGTAAGAGATGCCAAAGCTGTTGGTGTTAAAAAATTAGAAAAATACTTAGAACAATTAGCAGATTTAGACTTTGATATTAAATCAGGTAATATTGATCCACGCTTAGGCGTAGAATTATTTTTATTTGGGGTGGAATAAATGAAGTATCAAAATATATTAGTTTTTGACTTTGAAACAACCGGTGTTAATCCGTTTGAAGATGAGATTATTGAAATTGGAGCGATTAAACTAGAACTTATTAATCAAAACTATGAAATAGTAGAAGAGTTATCAGTTTTAGTAAGACAAGATAAACCGCTCCCTGAAAAAATTACAGAAATTACAGGAATTACTGATGAGATGTTAGAACTTGATGGTGTAACAAGAAGTGAAGCATTTCAAATGTTTAAAAACCTTTATACAGAAGACTCATTATTAATTGCATATAATATTCAATTTGATATTTGGTTTTTAATTAATTTATTTTACAAAGAACAAGATCGTTTCTTTGAATTAAAAAATGACTTGCTTGATGCGATGGCAGTTTATAAAGACTTTCATCCATTCCCGCATCGCTTGGAGTCTGCATTAGAGCGTTATCCAGTTGGAGTTCCAAACTCCCACAGAGCTCTTGATGATGCCAAAGCAACATACTTATTATTAAAAAAGATGGAAGCAGAACTTCCATCACTTAAAAATTTAGATGTATTTGAATTAAAACGCTATGTTAATATAATTGGTCAAAACCCAAAATATCCAGTTAGACCACAACAAAGAATTGAACACTGCGAGTATATTGATCACTGGCCAAATCAGGCTATTATATATAAAAAAAGATAGCTCTTGGCTACCTTAATTTATAAAGAGTTCACTAATTGTGCTAAATGCGATTTATGTCTTGCAACATAGTTTTTATGATAAATGCCTTTAGCAAGTGCTTTATCTAATTTCTTGTAAGCAAATTGCAAAGCTTCAACTGCTTTGTCTTTATTTCCTTCAGCTACTAATAATTCAACTTGTTTAGTTGCAGTTTTAACTGAAGATTTAAAACTAGCATTTTGAAGACGACGTTTTTCATTCGTTTTATTACGTTTGATTTGTTGTTTAATATTTGCCATTTGGTGAGCACCTCCTTATAATAACATTTATATTTTAACAAACTTACAATTAAAAAGCAACTAACAAGAAAGAAGGAAACCTTATGACAATTGCAAATAAAATTACTATTGCTAGAATCAGTTTGATTCCAGTAATGGTTTTAATGGTTTTAATACCAGGACTAAATAATCCAGACAACTTAGTATTCTTAGAGATGACTGTTGGACAACTAATTTTTACAATACTATTTATTGTCGCATCACTAAGCGATTTTTTAGACGGATATTTAGCTAGAAGTAGAAATGAAATAACTACTTTTGGTAAGTTTTTAGATCCAATCGCTGATAAAATACTAGTCTTAACAGCACTACTATTTTTAATAAAATTCCCATACTGGGCTGATGGGGTTCAAAACCGTTATATGAATCATATAATGATTGGAATTTTAGTAATAATAGTTAGAGAGTTTATTGTTACTGGAATTAGACTATTAGCTGTTGATAAAGGGATAGTAATAGCCGCATCACCGCTTGGAAAAGCTAAGACATTTGCAACAATGATTGCAATTATAGTAATGCTGTTTAACGGCTTTACAATTCTTGATACAATTCAAAATGGAATCTTTGATTATATATCAATGTCACTATTTTGGTTAGCTATTGGTTTAACAGTTGTATCTGGTATTGACTATTTAATTAGAAACAGAGAAGTAATATTAGAATCAATATAAAGTAAAAATTTATATTTCACTCTATTATAAAGCAGGAGGCTTAGATAAGTATGAATAAAAGAAATGAAGCATTAAAAAAGACATTGCAAGATATTGAAAAACAACACGGTAGAGGATCAGTAATGAGACTAGGTGATAGTCCACTTGAAAAAATAGACGCTATTTCATCAGGATCAATCTCACTAGATCTAGCTTTAGGTATTGGAGGATACCCAAGAGGTAGAATTATTGAAATTTACGGTCATGAATCAAGTGGTAAAACTACAATTGCGCTCCACGCAATTGCTGAAGCTCAAAAACTTGGTGGTTATGTAGCATTTATTGATGCTGAACATGCACTTGATCCAGTTTATGCTAAAGAATTAGGTGTTGATACAGATGAGCTAATCTTATCGCAACCAGATACAGGTGAGCAAGCTTTAGAAATTACTGAGGCTTTAATTCGCTCAGGTGCCGTTGATATGGTTGTAGTTGACTCAGTAGCAGCTTTAGTTCCAGAAGCTGAAATATCAGGTGAAATGGGAGACTCTCACGTTGGACTTCAAGCAAGATTAATGTCACAAGCGATGAGAAAGCTATCGGGAGTTATTAATAAAACTAACTCGACAGTTATTTTTATTAACCAAATTAGAGAAAAAGTTGGTATTATGTTTGGAAATCCTGAGACAACACCAGGCGGAAGAGCATTAAAGTTTTACTCTTCAGTAAGACTTGAAATTAGAAGAGGCGAACAACTTAAAACTGGTAATGACTTAATTGGTAATAAAGTAAATATTAGAGTTGTTAAAAATAAAGTAGCTCCTCCGTTTAAAGCGGTATCTCTTGATTTAATTTATGGTAAAGGTATTTCAAGAAGTGGAGACATCCTAGATTTAGCAGCTGATGCAAATATTGTTAAAAAAGCAGGTGCTTGGTATTCATATGGTGAAACTAGAATTGGTCAAGGTCGCGACAATGCTAAGACTTACTTAGAAGAAAATAAGGAACTATACGATGAAATTACAAAACTTGTAATTGAACATTATTCATAATAAAACATACAAAAAGAGGCCTTGGAAAGCCTCTTTTTTGTTAATTGATTATGTAGTAAGAATTTTTCTTAACTCCTCAATATAAACATCACGGTATTTTTCAATATACTTGATTCGATACTCATGAGTTGTTGATTTAAATTGTCCCTGATTTTGTAGTAAGCTAAAATTTAAGAAAAAGGGGACTGCAAATGATGAAAATATTATTAAATATTTAGCAAATAATTGATCTTCTGTCGCATTTGGAAATGCTTTTCTTAAATTTGTTGATATTAAGTTAGTAAACTCATCATCTGCTAAAAAGAAGTCGACTAAAATATTACTTGATTGAGACTGGGTAGCAATTTGATAAAAAGAATAGTTAATAATCCCAATGTTATCTTCAGCAAAGTCGAAGATTACATCAATTAATCTAGTCATTAAACTTTCAAAAGTTTCAACCTCTTCATCGTATGAAATAATAATATTAATAATTTTGGTTCTTAATTCTTGAACAGACTTTTCAATAACAATTTGCAATAGTGCATCCTTAGATCTAAAATGATAATTCACTGCTGCAATATTAACAAATGCTGCATCAGCAATTTCCTTTATAGTTACATTACCTTTTTCTTTAAGTAGTTTTTCTGTGACCTGTAAAATAGCTTCGGTAGTGGTCAAATCATTTAGTTGACTCATAATGTCTCCTTTCTCAAATCATATTTTAATCACATTTTAAATCGTAGTTTCTATATACATTATAACACTTTAAATATATAATGTAAATGAGCATTTAAAATGATTATATAAAAGGAGGAAAGCAATGAAACTAAAAAAACTCTATTCAAGAAAAGGAATTATTATTACAATTGTTATTATGGCCGTATTAACGCTTGTTTCAATCGGCTTATCTCCACTTGTAAAAATTAATTATGATATGCGAGAATATTTAAAAGATGAGTCTAAAACAAAACAAGCAATCATCAAATTAGAAGAAGAATTCGGAAATAGTTCAATGATCCAAATGATGACATCTAATATTGATCTAGTAGAAGCTAGTAATATTGTTAGTGAAATTAACGAAATGCCGATGGTAAAATCGGTAATTTGGTTAGGGACAGTAGCTGATATTAATATTCCAATTGATGCAATTGATGAAAGTGTAGTTAATGTAAGTGATTTTTATAAAGATGGAAAACTACTATATACAATTGAGTTTATGGAAGATGACTACTCTTTAGAAGTCGGAAAAACAATTGATAAAATAAATGATTTAATGTTATCTAAAGAAGTAGAAGTTAGTTATCGTGGTCCAGCAGTTAATAATAAAACAACAAGAGAATTAGTTGATAGTGAAATGATTATGATATTAGCAGTAGCAATACCACTAGCTGTTTTAATATTATTTTTAGCATCATCTTCATGGCTTGAGCCAATAGTAGTATTAATTAACTTAGCGGTTGCGATTGTAATAAACCTTGGCACTAACTTTTTAATGCCAAGTGTTAGTTATATTACAATGTCAATTGCAAGTATCTTACAGCTTGCAATGTCGCTTGATTACTCCTTATTTATAGTACACAGGTACTATGAAGAAAGAGATAAAGGTTTTGATAAAATCGCTGCTGCTGTAAATAGTACGAAAGCATCATTTAGAAGTGTAACAGCATCAGCTGCTACTACAGTAGTGGGATTTCTAGCCTTATTATTAATGAGATATCAAATTGGCGCAGACATTGGATTATCTCTTGTTAAAGCAATTGTTATTAGTTATTTAGTAACTATATTCCTCTTACCAGTATTATTAATACTACTTGATAAACCATTACTTAAATACAAACATAAAATGTTTCTTCCAAAGTTTGGAAGTATCGTAAAAGTACTACATAAAGGAAGATATATAATTGTTATTTTCTTTATTATCTTAGGTGCAAGTGCGTTTTATTTACAATCAAAGACTACATATATTTATGGTGATACACCAAGTGATGATATGAAGTTAAAACTTGCTCAAGATCGCCATAAGATAAAAGAGGCATTTGGTGGGTTTGAACCAGTAGTAATTTTATATGATAAAGAAGATAAAACTAATGTTATATCACTTGTAACTGAACTTGAAAAACTTGAACAAGTATCAAATATTCAAAGTATCGTGACAAGTGTTGATCCTTCAATTCCTGAAGAAATGATACCAAAAGAAGCATTAGCACAATTTAAAGGTATTAATTATTACCGAATGATATTATTTTTAAATGTTGACTCTGAAACTGAAAAAACATATGAGCTCAGTAATCAAATATTTGATTTAACTGACCAATACTTAGAACATCCAAGTTACATAGCAGGTGGAGTGGTAGCAACTACTGAAATTAAAGAAACAGTTAAATCAGATGGTATTTGGGTACAATTAATATCAGCAGTAGCGATTGCTCTTGTTATATTAATAGTACTAAGAAATCCAATAACACCAGTTATTTTAGTTCTTTTAATTGAAGTTTCAATTTGGATAAATATTGCTATTACATTTATAAGCGGAAATGTTATTATTTATATTGGATTTTTAGTTGTTACAAGCTTACAACTTGGAGCAACCATCGATTATGCGGTATTAATATCTAGTAGGTATCAAGAGTTTAGAAAGACTTTAGATAAAAAAGAGGCAATGATAGAAGCTGTAAAACTATCAGCCCCAGCCATTATCACTTCAGCAGCAGTACTTGCATCTAGTGGTTTTGTTGTATCAATTGTTTCACAATTAACTGTAGTCCACTCAATTGGATTATTAATCGGTAGAGGAGCACTACTTTCAGGTGTGATTGTCTTGTTCTTACTACCACCATTACTACTTGCAGCTGATTTTTTAATTGAGAAGACTAATATTAAGTTTAAAAAGATAAAAACCAATAAGGAGGGACAACATGAAAAGATTAATGAGTAAAATATTTATCCTATTATCAATTGTATTAATAGTAGTTAGTTTAGTTGCTTGTAAAAGAACTAATAATGATGAAAAACCACCAAT
>JAAYNT010000001.1 GCA_012520715.1 Acholeplasmataceae bacterium | reverse complement strand
CCAAAACTATGCCTTATATCCACAAATGACGGTGTATCATAATATGGCTTTTAGTTTAGTATTAAGAAAAGAAGATACCAACTATATTCATGAAAGGGTTGTTTGGGCTGCTGATATTTTAGGTTTAACAAAGCAGTTAAACCGTAGACCAAACACACTTTCAGGCGGTCAAAGACAAAGAGTTGCACTTGGACGTGCCATTGTAAGAGACCCTAAAATTTTCTTACTAGATGAGCCTTTATCAAACTTAGATGCTAAATTAAGAGCATCAACAAGAAAAGAAATTAAGCATATTCATAACCGCTTAAAAACAACTATGATCTACGTGACCCATGACCAAATAGAAGCATTAACGCTTGCGGATCGTATAGTTATATTAAGACACGGTTATGTTCAACAAATAGGAACACCTTATGAAGTTTATCATGATCCTGCAAACCGTTTTGTTGCAAACTTTATTGGAACACCACCGATGAATATTATCGATGCTGTAGTAAACAATAAAGGGGAACTTTGTATGGAGGATATTAAACTTGATGTTAAATCATATCCTATCTTTGAAGAATTAAAACGTCAAAATTTAATTGATAAAACAATTAATATTGGAATTCGTCCAGAACAGTTTATTATTACAGATATTGATGAAAGTTGTGAGTGTCACACATCAACTGTTACAGTAAATGAACTTTTAGGTTACGAATCATTAATTCACTTTACAATTGGCGATATGAATGTTATCGGTAAAACTGATCAAGTTTTAGATATCGAACCAGGAGAACCAATTCGCTATCAAATTGCACTTGATAAAGTTTACTACTTCAACAAAGAAACGGGGGAGAGAATTTATGGCTAAAGATAAAAATATCATTGAAGAACAAAATCTTGATGACGCTTTAGTTATTGAAGAATTTGATCCTGAACAACTAGAAGTAGAACACAAACAAGCCAAAGAAAGCGCGCTTAAGAGATGGTATTCTTTTAATAAACAAAAAATACCTATGTATTTTCTATTACTAGGAACTATTTTCTTTACAGCTTTTATAGATTTTAACTTTCAAGGAACACCACTAAGGTTACAATCTCATATCGCATCGATTTATAAATTATCTAATTCAGAAGGAAATAACTTAGCAGCATTTTATTTGTTTGCAATTTATTTAACGGCGATTGTACAAGCATTTAATGCTTTTACATTCGCATCAAGACAAAGTCCATTTTCAACATATCTAATTACCGGACTAACTACATTGCAAGTTACGCTAGTTAGTTTATATTCAGCAACATTCTTTATAGAAGCAGCTTCAAGAACTGATAGCTATAAACTAGGTAACGCTGAGTTTATTTCAATGGGTGTTTTTATAACTGGAGCAATATTATTTATTATTGGAACGGTTTTTTGTTGGATATATGTTAATTGGAAATACGTAAGGATTAAAGATGAGTAATAAAGAAAAAGATAAAAAAGAATTAAAAGAAGAAAAAAAGTATTTAAATGATGGTACTGAAATTGATCCATATTCCATAGATAAATTATCAAAAATACCAAATTGGATTAAAATAGTATTTGTTAAATTTTGGGTAGTCGGGGCTGCGTTTTTATTTGTGATGATGGGGCTTAGCCCAGAAATATTTGATATATTAGATAAATTAGTACTATTAATACTAATTACAACTCTAGGTGTGGAATACATATCTAATACTTTAATTATATTTATTGATAAACCGGAACGTAGAGCGCTTCACCATTTATCACATGAGTTTAAGAGAAAATCATTTTATAGCTTATTCATTATACTATTTTATAGTGCTATTATGATTTTATTAACTCATTTTACACTTGATTTTTTAGTTAGACTTGGAATGCCAACGATTGGTGATTTTATTAGCCAGTCTACAGCAGATCCAATCACTTTTGCCATTATCTTTTTAATTTACGACACGATTTATATATTAATTAAAGTAGGTATTAAAAAACTTATTATTAAACATAAACAAAAAAAAGAAGAGGAATATTAAATTGTATAAATTATTACACATAACACAAACATCAATTACAGTTGAGTTAAATAATAAATTAATTTATTTTAACGATAAACCATATGATGTTTATCTAAATGACAAAAAAGTTTTAAAAGATGTTAAAACTAATGTATTTTCACTTTATAACTTAGATCCGGATACTAATTACCGTTTAAGAATTGATGAAGTTGAAAAGAAGTTTACAACAAAAGAAGAAACATGTTTACTAAATGTTAAAGATTTCTTTGCTATTGGAGATGGGAAAAAAGATGATACACAAGCAATCCAGTTAGCAATTGATTCTTGCTTGCCAGGTGGTAGAGTATATATACCAGCTGGTACATATTTAGTTAAACCACTCTTTTTAAGAAGTAACGTTACAATTGAACTAGCTAAAGATGCATTAATACTAGGTAGTAAAAATCAAAGTGACTATCCAGTCTTACCACCAGTAATTAATGTAAATGATGGTACAAGATTTGAACTGTCAAGCTGGGAAGGAGAATCACTTCCAACTCACGCTAGTGTATTTACAGGCATTAATGTTGAAAATGTTTCAATTATCGGCGAGGGTGTTATTAATTGTAGTGGCTTTGAAGGTGGCTGGTGGGAAAATCCTAAAGAAATTAAAGGAAACGGATTTAGACCAAAAGGGATTTATTTAACAAACTCTAAAGATATCTTACTTCAAGGTATTACAGTTAAAAATACACCATCTTGGAATATTCATCCATTTTTCTGTGAAAATATTAAAGTATTAGATATTAAACTAGAAAGTCCAAAAGATTCACCAAATACTGATGGCTGTAACCCTGAGTTTTGTACAAATGTAGAAATCATTGGTGTTAACTTTAGTGTTGGTGATGATTGCATTGCCTTAAAGAGTGGTAAAATTGAACTTGGTGCTCGATATAAAAAAGCAACAGAAAATGTCACAATTAGAAACTGCTACATGGCCTTTGGACACGGAGCAGTTGTACTAGGAAGTGAAATTAGCGGTGGTATTAAAAATATTAGTGTAACACAATGTTATTTTGAATCTACTGACCGCGGTTTAAGAATCAAAACTAGAAGAGGACGCGGTAAAGATTCAATTATTGATGAAATATTATTTGAAAATATTTACATGAATAATGTTTTAGCACCTCTTACAGTTAATATGTTTTATTTTTGTGATTGGGATGGAAAGACAGAATATGTTTGGTCAAAAGAACCACTAAAGCTTGATGAGCGTACTCCATATATTGGTCGCTTTAAGTTTAAAGATATCGTATGTGATAATGTTCATTCAGCCGCAGGATACTTTTACGGTCTACCAGAACAAACAATTAAAAAAATAGAACTTGAAAATGTTGTATTTAACTATGCAAAAGATCCGCAACCATTTGTGCCAGCAATGATGTCATTTTTAGAGCCAATGGCTGGACACGGATTAGTATTTAATAACGTCGATGAAGTAATATTAAGAAATGTAGAAGTTAATGTTACTGACAAACCGGAAATCGAAAAGGATAATGTTGGATCATTAATAGCAGAATAGTTTATAAACGCCGTCTATTATGTTATAATAGAAGTGTATAAGGAGATGATAATATGAAAGAAAATCGCTCAGTAGTAAGAGTTCTTGATATATTAGAGTTAATAGCAAAGCACGATGAAGGACTAACATTAGGACAAATATATCGCATGCTTGATATTCCTAAAGCAACAGCTTATGATGTACTTCGTACACTATATAAATTAGATGCAATATATTATCGAGATCCAAACTTAAAAAATTATGTAATAGGTTCTAAGATGTTTGCTATTGGATCTGTATATACAAAAAACTCAAACTTTATTGAAGCAGGTGCATTTGAGTTAAAAGATTTTGCATCAGATTATAATACAACCGTCTTTGGAACAAAGAAGATTGAAGATAAAGTTGTATTTGTTGCCAAATATCAAGGTCAACAAGCACAGTATAATGCTCCACAACAAATTGGAACTATTATTTATGATTTAGAAAGTGATGCAAGTGGACTTGCATACTTACTTTTTGATGACAAAAACAAAGAAGTTATTGCTAAGCACAAAGAAGCTTACAAAAAAGGTTATTTAGAACTACATTCAAATGGAAGTTTAAATGTATTATCAGTAGCTGTTCCAGTTTATAACTTTGAAAACAGAGTTTGTGGTGTGTTAATGACAACAGACATTGAAGAGCAAAATGAAGAAGTTCATGAAGAAAAAGTTTCCAAACTTATAAGAATTGCTCAAAATACGTCACGAAAATTAGGATATATAGGTGATTTTAAATGATTAAAATCGGTGTTAGAGGACATGATGTAATAAAAAGTGATCCTAAAACATTAAGTAATAAAATTAATGAACTAGGTTTTGAAGGAGTTCAATTTGTTCAAGCAAAAGCACTATCAGAACCACTTAACTTTGATGATTTAACGTCTTTTAAAAAAGACTTTAATACTCCAATCTTTATGCTAGGTGCATACTTTAATCCAGTTCATCCAGATAAGGAAGCTCTTGATAAAGGTATTAACAACTTTAAAAGACATTTAAAGATAGCTAATGAAATTGGAGCTCCATGGGTTGGTACTGAAAGTGGCTCTCTAATGGGAAGTCCTTGGGGATATATGCCAGAAAACCATACTGATGAAACATTTAATCAGTTACTACCAATTTTTGAAGATTTATTAAAAGTCGCAAAAGAAAATAATACCAAAATTATTATTGAAGGAGCTTGGAATCATGTTTTATATGATCCAAAGCGAGTATTAAAATTTGTTAATCATTTTAATTCAGATCATTTAGTAGTTACGGTAGATTTATATAATTTTTTAAATATTAATAACTACAAAAATCAAAATGAAATATTTTTAGAAGCAATTACACTATTAAAAGATAAAATTAAAGTAT
>JAAYNT010000139.1 GCA_012520715.1 Acholeplasmataceae bacterium | reverse complement strand
CCTTTTGCTCTTACGCCTTCAGTTAGATTAACTCTGAACTCGCCATCAATAGAGATGTTTGCTAGTTCATTTGGAATAGTTAACTTATCAAGAGTAATTGTAAACTTCGGATCATTTACTAAGTCTAATATTTCTTTTCCTGCTTCTATTAAGTAATCAAGTTCTACTTTACCTAGTGGACTTACTAGTTCTAACTCTTCTAATTCAACTATTTGATCTAATCCAGTAATACTACCATTAACAAATGAACCATTTAGGTTAATAGTGTTTGGATTGTCAGCATCATAAGATATGATGTGGTCAAATATTTCAAAATTAATATCTCTTTCGTTAAAAATAACTTCTTTTAAAATCGTAATAATAGTATCAATTTGGAATAATTGATCTTTTTGGATTCCTAATCCAAACTCTGTTGCGTAATCTAGAAGTTCCTCCATTGATAAAGAAAACTCTAAATTACCAATTTTTAATTTAATATTATTTAGATCTGTTTGAATATCTAATGTAGTATTTAGATGTTCATATGAAATTAATCCTTTTAAGATAACACTTGGTTCTGGTTTTAGTGTAATATAGCCGTCTAAATCTATTGTCAAGTTATCAAGTGTAAATAATAAATCTATTTGAAATTGTGGTTTTTGAATTAAATTAATGATGCCATTAATTAAATCTTCTCTTACTTTAATATCATCAAAAGTTATGTAATTACCAGTTGGTAATGTAAATTGATAATCTTTTTCAGTGTGAGTGATATATAAATAAGCATCTAGTGGCATTGATATTTTAATTTCTTTATCTTTATAGAAAATATCAAATGGTAAGAAGTCTTCTTCAATAAATAACTTAACTAATAAACCACCGTCTACATGACTTAATTTAGTTAAAGCAAGTGATTGAAATAAATTTTTATCAATTTTTACTTCACTAAATTGTTGTAAGTCTTCTAATTTTAAATTTAAGTTAAATTGGTTGTTGATTAATTCTAAAAGTGCTGGAATTTCATCAAACTTAATTTTAACTTTGAAAAAGTTGAAGGCTTCTAAGTAAATATCATCATTTAAAACTGTAATATCAATTGGATAAATATTTTCACCTTGATAAATATTTACTACTCCAAAAGCTTTAAAACCGTCAGTTAAATCTAAAAGTAAGTTTGCATCTATACTAACATCAATAAAATCATTTGGTATTGAAAACTTATCTAGTCTTACTTCAAACTTTGGAGATTTAGCTATTTCTACTAATTCTACAAATAAATTATCAAGTGGAACGGCTTCAGATTTTTTAATTGGATTAGGTATTTGATTATTAGTAAGTTTGGCTATTATATCAATTTTTTGATTTAGTACGACTAATTTACCGTTAATACTTCTAATTTGATAATCTTTAGTTCCAGCTTCTAAGGTGATGTATCCAAAGTCAAAATCGATAGTAATAAATACACTATCGCCAACAATTTTATGTGACAAGTTTTTTTCAATGTCACCGATTTTATCTGGTGACATTAAACTTGTTAGCATTTCTTCTGTTAATTCTATTTTAAATAAATCTTTAATTGTTTCTTTTGAAACACTACCGATTAACTCATCGTATTTGAAATACCAGTTATCTCCATCAAATTGTAAATGTAAGTAATCATCTAAGTTAATTAACAGATGTAGTTTATTTAGATTAATAGTTCCTTTTAGGCTCATTGGATGATCATTAACAACTATTGATGCATCAAAGTTGATGTTATCATCATTAGCAATAAGTGGTGATGCTACAGCCATTAAGTAATCAAGTGAAGTTAGTTCTTTATCAACAACATCAACTGTATCTTGACCAAAAAATGCCTCAAAGAAATTACGATTTGGAATATTTGTATCATTATAAGTAAAAATGTTAATAACTTCGCCTGAAGTTCTAATTGAGCCAAAAACACTAACGTAATATGATTCGTTAGTTACTGTTTTTAAAATTTCCCAGTCTTTATTCATTGTAATGGTTATTGATGCGTTTATAAATTCTGGTAAATCTTTAGAACCACTCATAGTTTTTATTTCTCTTCTATATGCCGATGGTGCATATTTATTATCAAGTAAGTATTTGACTGTAATTGTATTATCATCTTTAGAAATTAATTCAGCGTCTAATACCGATTTATCATTTAAAATGTATTGTGTGAAATCAAAATAAGTTTGACCGAATAAAGTTAAAAACCCTTCTTTTGAATAGTTAACTGGTTTATCATTCCAATTAACTTCATCTAAAGACTTAATTGAATCAGCTTCTCTAACTAAGTAGTCGTTTTTTGTAACGTATAACTGTTTGGCAACTGATTGCATCCCGTGTGAAATACTTTCGTTAAATACTTCGCCGTTATTAACATATTTTTGTCCTTTAAGTTTTTGACTAACGTTAACAAAGCCAACTTTAGCAGTTGTTACTCCTTCAGTTTGAACTTGATAGCTATTTTTGTCTCGTAATACCCCAATAGCAATAAAAAGGTTGTCTTTTAAACTATAGTTTAAAGCACTACCTTCTGCTGGTTTATTAATTATTTTATTTTGATAATCGGGATCACTTTGATCGACGATTGGTTGTTCTTGATTTGGTTTTTTTGGAATAAAAGCACTAATTGCTAATGTCCCAAGTCCGATAAATAATAAAGATAGTATGAAAATAACAACGTATTTTTTCTTAAATCTCATAATCATGCCTCTTTTCACATGTGTAGAATTATAATATAAACTATATTATAAGTAAAGAAAAAGAATAAATGTGAGAAATTGTGGACTTATAATAAAAAAGGTGGTTATACCACCTTAGTTATGTCTTGGACAATATACGTTATTCGGTTATTGTACTCGTTTTGAGAGATATTAAATATTAAATACTCTTCATCTTTTAGTCTTTGGAAGTTATTATATTGATTTGTAAATACTGTTAAATCAACAGTTGATAACTCATCACTTACTTTTATAAAGGCCATTGGAGTATTATTTTTAGTCATTATTTGTTTGACATCAGTAACTTTTGCAATAATTTTAGCTCTTTTTTTCTTAATTGATTGGTTAATTGGTTCTAGTTTTAACTCGTGACGATATCTTACTAAACCCATATACTGACTAGCGAAGATATTAAATCCATAGGCAACTCTTTCAAAGTGCATTAACTCTTCATATGAAAACTCTTTTTCGGTTTTTTTAATAACTACATCATCAAAAGATGCTGCAAATATTAATTCTTGCTTGTTAGTATTCATCATCATAGTCTTCTTATTTAAGCCAAAACTATCAAGTGCACCGGCATAAATTAAGTTTTCTAAGTTCTTTTCTCCAAAAACATTCATTGTTTTTACTCTAAAATCGTGATAGTTTTTAAAATTAGTATTATCTCTTACTTCTAAAAACTTTCTAGTTGTCTCTCTTCCGATACTTTTAATTATGCTAATTGGTAACATAACAGAGTTACCAAAGATTTGGTAATGATCACTTGCTTTATTAACATCTGGTGGTAATATTTCATAACCTCTATTTCTTAACTCTTGTAAGTATTTTCTTGTTAATTGTTCATTACCAATGTTATTAGATAGTAATACAGTTGCAAACTCTTTAAAGTAATTAGCCTTTAAATAAGCCATTTGATAAGTAATAATGGCATATGAAACGCTATGTGCTTTATTAAAACCATAATCAGCAAACTTAATAATGTAATCATATACTTCTTTGCTTAGTTTAGGATCTCTTCCGACTTTAGTAGCTGACTGGATAAAGTGCGCTTCTTCATTAATTAATGTATCATGGTCTTTTTTAGAAATACTTCTTCTTAAAATATCAGCTTCAGCATATGAGTATCCAGCAAACTGATTAGCAATTTGCAAGATTTGTTCCTGATAAACAATAATGCCATAAGTTGATTTTAATATTTCATCTAAAATTGGATTAATTTGTTCATATTTTTCGCCTTTTAATCTTCTGGCATAAACATCAATATTAGCCATTGGGCCAGGACGATATAAGGCAAGAGTTGCCACTAAGTCATCAAACTTAGTTGGAAATATCGTTCTAAGTGTTGCTTGCATGCCTGGTTGTTCTAGTTGGAAAACCCCATTAGTATCGCCTATTTGAAGTAATTTGTATGTTTCTTCGTCATCATATGGAATCTCATCTAAATTAAAGTTAGGGTTTGATAATTTAATTAATTTAACTGTTTGATCGATAATAGTTAAATTTTTAATACCTAAAAAGTCAATCTTTAGTAATCCTAACTCTTCTAAATGATTCATATTCCACTGAGTTTGTGGGAAGTCCTGTGGTCCTTCTTGAAGTGGAATAAGTTCTTTTAGTTTTTGACTAGATAAAATAATTCCAGCTGGGTGAGTTCCAGTATGTCTTGGTAAATTTATTAATGATTTAGAAGCGTTCATAATTTCAAGTGTATCAATGTCATCTTCATCAAATGTTCCTCTTCTAATATCATCAATTAACTTGTTAGTTTCGGCAACAGTAAAGTTTTTTACTCTTGCTAAATCTCTAATTGATGAGTTAAATTGAAAAGTATCAAAAGTAATAATTGATGCGATATGGTCATGACCATATTTGTTTGCTACATATTCTATAACTTCATCTCTTCTGTCATCAGGAAAATCTAGATCAATATCGGGCATACTAATTCTAACTGGGTTTAAAAATCTTTCAAATAATAAATCATATTTCAGTGGATCTACTTCGGTAATGTATAAACAATATGAAACAAGTGAACTAGCACCTGATCCTCTACCTGGACCTACTAAAATACCTTTTCTTTTTGCATGTTTAACAAAATCACTTACTATTAAAAAATAGTTTGGGAAGTTTAAATTAATAATAACATCTAATTCGTAATTTAATCTTTTAATATATTCTTCTTTTGGTTTTGAATGTGGCTT
>JAAYNT010000138.1 GCA_012520715.1 Acholeplasmataceae bacterium | reverse complement strand
CTTTGATAAAATATCACACAGACTTCCATTTATTGGGTTTTTAATTCATGCGGGAATTGCATTTTTTAGTTTTATTCTAATGATCTGGGCGGCTGCATTATTTCAATCAGCTGATACATTTTTTAATAACTTTTTCATGATTTATGGCCTGCAAGCAATTCATATTTGGTTATTTATGATTGCTGTAAAACCAAAAGAAATATTTCCTAAAAAACCTGCTCAACCATCAGATGTAGTTCCAAAAGATGAACATGACCAAAACGATTACGAAAGTGAATATAATGAAGAAGGGTAATCCCCTTCTTTTTATAATTAGAAGATATGAGAATAATAGGCGGAAAACATCGTTCCAAAAAGTTAATATATCATAAATCAAAAGATACACGACCAACAAGTGATGCTGTTAGAGAAGCTGTTTTTAATATGCTTTTTAATGTTAATGATTATTTAGTATTAGACTTATTTGCAGGTGTTGGCTCATATGGACTTGAATCTCTTTCAAGAGGAGCAAAACTAGTTTATTTTAATGACATTAAAAGACAAAATATCTTTCTAGTTAAAGATAACTTAAAGTCATTAAAAGAAGAAAGTAACGCGGTTATTCTAAATCTTGACTATCAAAAAGCAATTAATAATTTGGCTAGTGAAAATATTAAGTTTGATTTAATATTTATCGACCCACCATACTACCAAAATTATTATGAAACAATATTAAAAGAACTACCTAAAATATCAAATGAGAATACTAAGGTAGTTATCGAGATTGATAAACATCTTGATATTAATAATTATCTAGATCAAGATAAAATTATTAATAATAAAGTTTATGGTAAAAAAAGGATACTAATTACATACATTTAATTATCTTGCAATAATATTAAATATTAGATACAATAAATAATGAGTGGAGGTATTATATGATGACATTACCAGTTTTAGCAAAAGTAGGAATTGAATTATGGATGGTGATTGTTTTTCCAATCCTAATCTTATTAGTTGGTTTAATTGTTGGATTTTTCTTAGCAAGATTATTTTTTAAACGCTATTTAGAAAAAAATCCACCAGTCAACGAGCAAATGATTCGTGTGATGACGCAACAAATGGGAAGAACCCCATCAGAGCGTCAAGTAAGACAAGTTATGGCTTCAATGAATCAAGCTAAAGAAGAACCAGTTAAAGCTACAAAACAAAGAAAGAAAAAATCAAAATAACTTTTAATACAGTCCAATGAGGGCTGTATTTTTTTATAAAATAAAAACGCCAACTAGTGGCGTTTATTATTAATTATCATCTTCGTTATCGACAAATTCAAATCTTGATTCAGTACCTTGAGCAAGTTTATCAATATTGGAGCGATGTCTTAAGAAAATTATCGCAACATATAATATAACAGATACTATTTCTACTGAGTAAATCGCCCAGTTAGCGGAGTTGTACTCAAAATATAAAACCCCATAATCAAGCTTACCCATAAATAAATCATATATTATTAATGTAACTAAAGATGTAAATGCTCCAAATAGTGACCCTAAAGATGCAAAACCAGTCATCTTTAAAATAATGTAAAAGACTAATATTCCAAGAATTCCAATAATCGGTGCTAGTGCCAGCAGTGCTCCAACTGAAGTTGCAACTGCTTTTCCACCTTTAAATTTTAAAAATATTGGAAATACATGACCTAATACAGCTACTAAACCATATAGTGCATAAATTGGAATAGTAATGGTACTACTTGCAACTATTTGTCCAACTTGAAGTCCAAATTGGACATCAAATAAAATTAGTAGCCTAACAATTATAATAATAAATGCTCCTTTTAGTGCATCAAGGAAAAACACTAGACTACCAAGACCAAGCCCTAATACTCGTGAGGTATTAGTCGCTCCAGTATTTTTTGATCCGTGTTCTCTAATATCTATATTTTTAAAAACTTTACCAATTACTAATCCAAAAGGAATAGAACCTAGTAAGTAACTAATTATTAAAAGTAATATAATGTATAAATATTGCATACTAAAACCTCCAGTAATTTAAATAGATTATAGCACATATTAACGTGTAATAAAATTAAGATATATTAAAGTGTAAATATTAATATGATTG
>JAAYNT010000017.1 GCA_012520715.1 Acholeplasmataceae bacterium | reverse complement strand
GCAATTACTGGTATTATAGTATTTTATTTATCAGCAGGATTATTTTTTGTCTTTTTTTCAATACTAATAATGCCACTATTAAAAGATGATTCTAAATTTAAGTATTTTTTCTTAAGAAGTTTTGCACGCTGGTTAATGGTATTTTTATTTTGGGGTAGAGTTAAAGTTATTGGAAGAGAAAATGTTCCAGCTGATGGCAAATTAATAATTTATGCAAATCATAAATCTAAATTTGACCCTGGCTTTGTCACTCAAGCAATTCATAGACCACACGGATATGCTGTAAAAAGTGATTTAAAAGAATACCCAATTACTAAACAAATAGTTGAATCAATGCGTTCATTTTACATTTTCCGTGAAGATAATCGCGAAACACTAAAATCACTACTTTATGGTATTAAAATGGCTGAACAAGGTTTTGCTTATGTAATATTTCCTGAGGGTGGTACGATGTATCGTGACCAAGATAAAATTACAGAGGTTAGACCGGGTTCATTTAAAATAGCTGAAAGAGCACAAACCGATATTTTACCAGTTTCAATTATAGGATCCAATTTTAGAAAAAGAAAAAGATGTATTTTTAAACCAACATTAGTTACTGTAGTTATTCACGAAGTTATACCATATGAAGAAATTAAAGACTTAACTACTAATGAAATATCTGATAAAGTTATTGAAGTAATTAATAGCGTTTTATAATTTAATAATAAATATAAAAATAACATTATTTGCGGTAATCAAGGCAATTTCTTGTAAAAAACGCCAAATAATGTTATTTTTTCTTTACAATGATACAATGATTTAGAGGTGAAAATTATATGGTTATAGTATTTGTAATCGATAGTTTTTTAGAAGAAACAAACGGAACTACTATTACCGCTGTTAGAACTAGAAATAAATTAATTGAATTAGGTCATGAGGTAAGAGTAGTTACAGTAGGTCCCAAAGATTTAGATAGAAAAGATATCTACACTGTTCCAGAAAGATATATTCCAATAGTTACACACTATTCAAGAAAACAAAATCATCCATTTGCTAAACCAGTGAAATCAACATTAGAAAAAGCTTTTGAAGGTGCTGATGTTGTTCACTTTTTTGTCCCGTTTAAAATGTCAAAAGTTGGCTTAAAAATAGCTAAAAAAATGAATATACCTGTTACTAGTGCATATCATGCACAACCAGGAAATATTACTTATGGTGGGATGAATTTAGGAAAATATGGACGCCCACTAGAAATATTAATTTATAAATGGAATAAAAGATTTTACAAAAAAACTGACAATATTCACTGTCCAAGTAAATATATTGCTGATGAAGCAGTTAGATTTGGTGTTAATAGTAGAATGCACGTTATATCTAACGGAGTATCTAAGAGTTTTGTTCCAATGGAAGTAAAACGTGATGATGATAAAATTAATATCTTAATGATTGGACGATTTGCCCAAGAAAAAAGACAAGATTTAATTGTAAATGCAGTATATCACTCTAAATACCGAGATAAAATCCAAATATATTTTGCTGGCAAAGGACCACAACTTGAAAAGATTAAAAGATTAGGAAGAAAACTTCCAAATGAACCAATAATTGGATTTTATACTGAAAAAGAGCTGGTAGAACTAATTAATAAAATGGATTTATATATTCATGCAGCAGACCTTGAAACAGAAGGGATTGCTGCCCTAGAAGCAATAGCTTGTGGAATAGTTCCAATTATTAGTGATAATAAATATAGTGCAACTAATCAATTTGCAATTGATGATCGCTCATTGTTTAAAGCTGGTAAACCAAAAGATTTAGCTAAAAAGATTGATTACTTTATTGAACATCCAGAAGAAAAAGAAGAACTAAGTAAAAAGTATTTGGAACTAATTAAATTATATGATTTAGATTATGTTGGTAAAAGATTAGAAGACATGTTCATTCAAGCAATTAGAGAACATCAACTATTAGAACTTGAAGGGCCACAAAAGAAATATAAAAAGCAGTTTAAACCAAATTACTTT
>JAAYNT010000137.1 GCA_012520715.1 Acholeplasmataceae bacterium | reverse complement strand
GGGTGCGAGTTAGTTAGAGTGGCTGTTTTAGATATGGAAGATGCAAAGGCAATAAAAGAAATTAAATCTAACATTAATATCTCAATTGTTGCTGATATTCACTTTGATTACCGATTAGCATTAGAATCTATAAAATCAGGTGTTGATAAAATTCGAGTAAACCCTGGAAACATCACAAGCCCTAAACATTTAAAAATGATAGTTGATGCTTGTAAAGAAAACAATATTCCAATAAGAATTGGTCTTAATAGTGGTTCAGTTCCTAATAGATTAGAACCAACTCCTGAAAACTTAATAAATGAAGCTATTAGAAATGTTAAAATGCTTGAGGACTTAGAGTTTTATGATATTATTTTATCACTTAAAACAACTAATGTTTTAACAAACATTGAAGTTTATAAACTTGCAAGTGAAAAATTCCCATACCCGCTTCACTTAGGAGTAACTGAAGCTGGTACTTTAATAGGTGGCTCTGTTAAATCATCTATTGCTTTAGGTATATTATTGAATGAAGGAATTGGTGATACTATTAGAGTATCACTAACTGAAGACCCACAACTTGAAATTAGAGTTGCAAAAGAAATACTTAATAACTTAGGACTTAGAAATGATTTTCCAAATCTTATTTCTTGTCCAACCTGTGGTAGACTTGAATATGATATGAAGCCAATTGCAAATGAAATTGAAAAGTTTTTATTAACGATTAATAAACCGATTAAAGTATCTGTAATGGGGTGTATTGTAAATGGCCCTGGAGAGGCAAAAGATGCTGATTTAGGCATTGCCGGTTCTAGTGATGTTGTCTTAGTGTTTTCTAAAGGAGAAATAATAAAAAAAGTTCATCCAGACGAAGCCTTAGATGAACTAAAAAAATTAATTTTAGAGTTTTAAGAAGCCATTTGGCTTTTTTTATTTAGATTGTGATAATAAATAACCTAAAATTGAATCAATAATTATTACAATAACTACTAAAATAATTGTCCAAGCAAACACTTGATCCATTGCTAGAATTGATCTAGCATAACCAAGTTGATAGCCAATTGTTTTTGGTGAGTTTGCAATAAACTCTGTCATTACTTTTACTTTTAATCCCATACCAAATGATTGTAATAGTGTAGTTAAGATACCAATTTTTATAATTGGTAAATATACATTTATTAAAACTTTTAAGTTAGGTTTAGTAATCATTTTAATTTCATCTTTAATATCTTGATCAATTGAAAACAAATTTCCATATATTCCTTCATATACGATCGGTATTACGACCATGGTCGTTAATATATATGGAATAGATGATTGTGAATATTGAACTAAAAGTAAAATAATTACTGCAGGAACTGGTAATATTTTAAATAATGATAACGTAGGTGTAATAAAATTTTTAAAACTTTCAAATTTAAGTGAGATAAGTGCTAATATTAAGGCAACCAAAAATGAACCAATAACAATTAATATTAATC
Organism: Acholeplasmataceae bacterium; assembly: GCA_012520715.1. GTDB lineage: Bacteria > Bacillota_I > Bacilli_A > Acholeplasmatales > Acholeplasmataceae > DUQW01. The sequence continues at coordinate 249 of JAAYNT010000137.1, read as the reverse complement.
CTCCTACCGAATTAAGTAATACTAAATATGTTGAACTTAATGATAAAAGGTTAAATAATTGACTAAAAGTTGATCTAATTGATGGCATTACAACTTCATTATTAGCTTTCATACTAATTAATAACCAAGCTATAAAGATTGCAAATATACCAAAATATTTAAATATATCGAACTTAAATCTTTTTTTCATTTACTATAATAAAATGCTACTTCTGGTAATTTATCTCCAATTAATTGTTTATTATTATT
>JAAYNT010000136.1 GCA_012520715.1 Acholeplasmataceae bacterium | reverse complement strand
CATTAATTTATATAGTAAATTAAATGCAGTTTTACCCATAAATGAAGGTGATTGTTCAATTGTAGTTAGTTTTGGAACTGATAAGTTACTTATCCAGTTATTATCAAAACCAACTAACCTTGCATCTTCTGGTATTTTCATACCAAGAGTATACATAACTCTTAGTGTTGTAAGAGCTAAGGTGTCTCCGTATGCAAATATTCCATCAACATCTGGGTGAGTTTTTAATATTTGTTCAATTAAATCAGATTCTGGTTCAACTAGATCAAAATCATAGTAAGTATACTTTACATCAGGATTATCTTTTAATATTTCCATAGCACCAATAGTGCGTTCCATTGTAGTTGGTAAGAAAGAAGGACCTCTGAATAGTAAAATATTTTTAGATCCAGAATCAATTAATGCTTTTGCTCCTAAGCGACCACCTTTTATATTATCACTTGTTACAGACGGATAGGCTTCATCTAAAGTATGATCGACTGTAACAGTTGGTAGTTTAAGTTCTTTGATTGCTTCAATATTTAAAAAATCAGAAGCAACAATTAACCCATCAACATTATATTGTTCAACAAATTTTAAATAATCAAGCTCACGCTCTGGATTGTTTTGAGTATTACAAAAGATAATTCGATATCCATAAGTACCAGCTTGGCTTTCTATACCCTCAAGTAAACTACCATAGAAGTCAGGTCCAATGTGGGGAACAAAAACAGCTACCATTTTACTAGAGTTACTAGTTAAGCTTTGAGCAAGTTTATTTGGTACAAATCCTAACTTTTCAATTGCTTTTACAACTAACTCTCTTGTTGATTCATGAACTGATTCTTTATTATTAATAACTCTAGAAACAGTAGATACACTAACATTAGCTTCTTTAGCTACATCTCGAATAGTAGGTTTCATATTATTCCTCCTTTAAAATAAATGATTCAAATGGTTTAATTTCATTATTTTTACTAAAATCAATTAAATTATTATTAATAACATCAATCATTTTACGATTAATATTATATGATTTGATCTCATTAGAATTATTGATCACTAATAATAGTTTACCACTTTTTAAAATTAATAGGTCATCACAATTTAAGATTTTGATTTCATTATCACTAATATTATATTGTTTTCTAATTTCAATTAATCGTTTTATATATGAAAATATCTCAAGGTTCCATCTTGATTTATCCCAAATCATTGGTCTTCGATTATCAGGATCACCCTTGCCGTCCATTCCTATTTCATCACCATAGTAAACACAAGGAGTTCCTTGTGAGAAGAACATTAATGCAAACGCAATTTTAACGCGGTTTATATTCCCGCTAACGCGGTACAATACTCTTTCAGTATCGTGAGAAGAGATTAAGTTAAATTGATTTGAAATAATATTTTTAGGAGTTTTAACTAAATAATCAACAAGCCTATTTCTAAACTCATGATTATCAATTTTTAAATCGACATAGTTCCAAATTATTGTTGTTAGAAAATAATTCATTACCCCGTCTAAGGTATCACCTTGTAACCAAGGTAGTGAAGGATCCCAATTTTCACCTAATATATAAGTGTTAGGATCAGCTTGTCTTGCAACTTCTTTAATTTTTCGTAAAAAATTAAAGCTAATCTCATTAGAAACATCTAATCGCCAAGCATCAATTCCAAACTCTTCAATCCAAAATCTGACAACTCCAAGTAGATGCTCTTGTGTAATTTTAGATTTAAAATTCCACTTTGGCATATATGGTGTTGTCGCGAAAGTCTCATAATTAAGAGGTTCTCCAATCTTTTTATAGATTTTTTCATCATCATATTCAAAGTCAACAGCAGGCCACTTGTTAATAACAAAGCAATCAGCATACTTACTGTTTTTCCCGTTTTTAGCAACATCTAAAAAGTATGGATGATAAAACCCACTGTGGTTAAATACTCCATCTAACATAATTTTAATACCAAGTTCGTGAGCTTTTTTGACAAGTAATTTAAATTCATCATTAGTTCCAAAACTAGGGTCTATTTGGTAATAATCAACAGTGTCATATTTATGGGCAGTGTTTGCTTTAAATATTGGGGTTAAATAAATACCATTAAAACCTAAATCTTTAATATAGTCTAATTTATCAATGATACCTTTAATATTACCACCATAAATTTCATTGTTTTTAACAACCTCATTATTCCAATCATGCTTGGAGTAATTATCAATATTTTTAAAACGATCTGGAAATATTTGATACCAAACAGTCTCCTTCACCCAAGAAGGAGTATTACTCATATCTTCTAAGTGTAGATATGGGATATTAAATAAAACATTAACATCTTCAATTTTTAATGGGCTTGTTACATTTGAAAAACCTTTAGAGTGATAAATTAATTGATCATTATTATAATCAGTAACTAAAAAACCATATCTAACTCTTTTACTAGGTATTTCTAATTCAACAAAAAAATAATCAAACAGATCATCGGAGTATTTTAACTCCATTTTTGTTTGATTCATTTGCCATTCATAATTATTATCATCATTGCGATTCCAAAAGAATGGATCGCCATGAATTAAAACAACTTCCTTTATATCACCGGCAGCTACTCTTAGTAAAAGATGTATTTTATATTCATCAATTTGATATCCATACTCGGAATAAGGATGATGCAAGATTGCTTGTGGTTCCATTATTATCACCTATAGTCATTATATCATACATTGTATGATAAAATAGAAGTATAAAGATACTTAAAGGAGCTTGCTATGAAGAAAAAATGGTGGATGGAATCATTTGGTTATCAAATCTATATAAAAAGTTTTTTTGATACAAATGGTGATGGGATCGGCGATTTAGAAGGTGTATATCAAAAATTAGATTATTTAAATCATTTGGGAATTAACTTAATTTGGTTAGTACCATTTTATGATTCACCAATGGATGATAATGGTTATGATGTT
>JAAYNT010000135.1 GCA_012520715.1 Acholeplasmataceae bacterium | reverse complement strand
GTGGCATTTTTTTATCTTTTAATGTAAGTTAATATACCTTTGATGTTAGTTTAAGAACAACAACAAATTTTATGGTTTGTTTGTTCCTAATCTTCTCAAAGGTATTTTTATCTAAAAGTTTAATGTTTTATTTATAAGTCAATGTCCGCTACTCGAGATTTAGTTTTTTTTACAACACGATAATACTCCAAACTGTATCTAGAAGTACTCTTGATTGCTTATAAAGGAATGAACCTCTGTAAAGGGATTCGTTGTCTATTTCCTCATCTAAATTAACATCAGCAATGTTTCTATTTGATAAATGTATACATAGGATTAAATTTTCTCTTGATTTAGCAATAACAAATTTAAATATATCTTTAAAACAAACGTCCTCAATATTTGAAAGGTCTCTTAACTTTTTAATTAATATGGGGACGTTTTTTTCATAGTCATATCTCATTAATTTTAAATATTTTAACTTAATTAAATCTGCATTAGCAATTGCCAAGTCCTCATTTAATTTTGATTTAAGATTATCTTTTAACCCAGCATCAATAGAAGAAACTTTAACTGTTTTTAATTCGTCTTTTAAATTATTTATTATATTAGTTGTATTTTCAATTTGTAGTAATAAATTAGAGTCTTTAATCTTATTATTAAGTTCCTGATTAAAAGTATCTTTTAAGTATCTTAAGTCTTTAATTAATGCTTTAGTCGCTTCCTCAATTGCTTTGTCAACTTGTTTATAATATATGTTCTTTGCTTCTAGTATTCTATTTCCATTAGAATCTAGCATTTCTAAAAGCTTGACTTCATATTTTGTGTTTCTGTGATTAATCTTTGTTCTGTAAAATCTTTTAGCAATATCTGAATAAATGTAATTATGATATTTGTGATTTTTTGAGACATTATGATTTTTGTTATACTTTCTATCTCTTTCTTTTCTAATTTCTTGAACCTTTAAAAAGTCCTCTTTTTTAATTATCGGTTCATGGTTATTACTTACATAATATTTGGGTTTTGTTAGGTTCTTTTTAGACCTTCTTGATCCAACATCTATAACTGTAGTTTTTTGAAGTAACATATCGCCAGCATACTTTTCATTTGTTAATATATCTTTTAGAGAATTGAGTGGAAAGGTATCTTTTCCAGTAGCTGACTTATATCCTTTAATTTTAAGTTCAGTAATGATTTCTTTCATTGTCTTACCTTCCAGATACAATTTAAAAATTAATCTTACTGCATCAGCTTCAGGTTCATTTATTATATAATTACCACATTCATCAAATGTGTATCCATATAATCGGGAAGTTGTATTTCCACCTTGTTTCATTTTCTTTTGATATGTCCATAGAACATTAGAACTATTAATTCTTGTATGAGTTATAACATTTTTTTAATTTAGGAAGGATGGATTGAATTGAAAGGTTACGTATATGTATTAAAAAATCCTTTGCGATAAGTGTTTATCTGTGATATAATATAATTAATATAAGTGTATCCAGGAGGGTTTTATGAATATAAATATTAGAAAAATAGGGGCTTTATTGTTGTTATTATTTTCAATTTTTAGCCTTGCAGCATGTCAAAACATTACAGAAGAAGTTACTGTCGAATCAATTCAAGTTGAAAATTCAACATTAAATCCTAATTATAATGTTGATGATTTTGACTTATCAACTATCAGTATTAGAGTTGCTTTTTCTGATGGAAAATTTCAAATTATACCTATCACAGAATCCATGTTAACGGAAGAGCATCTATCGTTACTTTCAAATGTCGGAGAACATCAAATAACAATCACCTATCAGGGGAAATCTACTACGATTAACTTGAATTTACAATACGATTCTTTGAAGACTCAACTCATGACACTCTATACATTATCGACTACATCGGGTAGTTTTAGTGGTACGTATGAAGAATGGTTAGAGACGGTTAGAGGTCCTCAAGGAAATCCGGGACGAGAAGTAACCTTCCAAGTCGCAGATGGCTACATCCAGTGGCAATACACCGGAGATACTACATGGACAAATTTAGTAGAGCTTACAAGTTTAGTTGGACCTGCTGGACAAGATGGCGTGGATGGTATTAACGGCAAACAAGTAACCTTCCAAGTGAGTGAAGGGTTTATCCAATGGCAATATGTTGGAGATACAACTTGGACTAACTTAATTGATCTTCAAACGATTACTGGCGCAGATGGAAGTAATGGTACAGACGGTGCCGATGGTCGAGAAGTTTTATTCCAAGTCGCAGAAGG
>JAAYNT010000134.1 GCA_012520715.1 Acholeplasmataceae bacterium | reverse complement strand
TTATCACATATTATTACACCATTGGCGGTCTTATTTCGTATGTATTATAGCATAATGATATTATATAATGGAAAAAGAGCCATATTTGTCTACTAATTTCTTGCAATTGTCGTAAAATTGTGGTAAATTATAGTGGAATTAAAAAGGAGTGAGACAGTTATGGCAAAATGTTATGTTACTGGAAAAGGCACACAAGTCGGAAATAAGCGTAGTCATTCATTACGTGCGACACGCCGCAAATGGAAAGCTAATCTACAAACAGTTAGAATAATAGATGAAAATGGAAACGTTAAAAAAGTAAAAGTTTCTGCTCGCGCTCTAAAGAAAAACGATCTTACACGCGCTTAATATCTTATAAAAGCTTATACATACAAAAGAAAGCCACAAGGGCTTTTTTTTGTTTATAAAAAAAGATGCAACTTGCATCTTTTATACGTTTTTTAAATTTTTAATTGCTAGTTTTCGGTCCTCTTGATTAAATATATGACTACCTGCAACAACCATATCAACTCCGGCGTCTTTTACTAACTTGCCAGTTTCTAAGTTAATACCGCCGTCTACTTCAATAATAAAATCTAGTTCTAAATCAGTTCTAATTTGATTTAGTTCTTTTATTTTATCAATTGAATTTGGCATAAAGCTTTGACCACCAAAGCCAGGCTCAACGCTCATTACTAATATTAAGTCTAAATCTTTAAGTAAATGTTTAATCTGGCTAACACTAGTTTTAGGTTTAATTGAAAGACCTGCTTTAATGCCTTTTTTCTTAATTTCGTTGATTGCTTCTAAGTAATTATTACTTTCATAGTGAACTGTAATATATTTAGTATTTCCAATTGCAAACTTATCGATCCATTTAAGTGGGTCAAGAACCATTAAATGGGTATCAAAAGGGATATTAGTTAATTTACTAATGCATTTAGTAATATGAGGACCAAACGATAAGTTTGGTACAAAATTACCATCCATTATATCTAAATGGATGTAATCAGCGGTTTCAATTGATTTTATTTCATTTTTTAAATCTCCAAAATTGGCCGTTAAAATTGATGGGGCTATTAACATATTATCAACTCCTTAATAGATTCGTTTTTTAGACTTAATTTCATCAATAAAACGAACATAATTATCATATCTAGATTGTAAGATATCACCTGTATTAACTAACTTAGTTACTTCACATCCTGGTTCTTTTAAGTGATTACAAGAACTTGTAAACCTGCAGTTTGGACTTAAATCGTAAAAATCAGGATAATACCATTTTAATTCACCAAATTCAAAAATGTCTAAATCTAACTTTGAAAATCCTGGGGTGTCTGCAATATACCCGCCTCTTATTTTATATAGTTCAGTATGTCTTGTTGTATGTCTTCCTCTACCTAAAGCTTTTGAGATCTCGCCAGTCTTGATATCTAATTCTGGTTTAATTGCATTTAGAAATGTTGATTTACCTACTCCTGTTTGACCAGCTAAAACTGTAATTTTATTTTCTAAAAATATCTCTTCTTTGCTAGTTGTAGATAAATCTAGACTATTAACATAAAATATTTTAATTCCTAATTTTTCATAGTATGACAAATTAGCTTTTAAGTTTTTTAAATCTTCATTGTTTATTAAATCTATTTTTGTAACAAGTAAAGTTGGTTTTAAATCATTTTTATATGCTAAAACTAAAAATTTATCTAATAAATTAAAACTAAAATCTGGCTCAACTGCCGAAAAAGTTAATAATAGTTGATCAACATTACTAATATCAGGTCTTGATAGCTCGTTTTCTCTTGGCAAGATTTCAGTAATTAATACAACATCTTCGCTATCATCATAATAACAATAATCACCAACTTTAGGACTTACTTGTAAGATTTCAGTTTCTTTTTTAGTTCTTTGTGAAACAGTTCTGTGGAAAACAGAACCTGGCTCTACTTTAATATAACGAAGTCCACCTCTAGCTCTTGCTTGAAACTCTTCTTTAGTGTCTAAGTCTACTAAAGTGTAGTTACCACCGATTAATTTAATAATTAAAGCTTTTTTCATGTTATCTTCTTTTCTTGAATACTTCTTAATTGACCACAAGCTGCATTAATATCATGACCTTGTTCTTTACGTAGCGTAACATCTAATTTACCTTGTTTTATCCAGTGCAAAAATCTCTTTTGATTATCAAGTGGTGTTCTTTTATAAGGTGTTTCTAATACTTCGTTATACGGTATTAAATTAATGTAGACATTCATACCGTCTAATAGACGGATTAAAGCCTCAGCATCCTCTTTGGTATCATTGATGCTATCAATTAATATGTATTCGATTGTAACTCTACGGTTAGTTTTTTCTAAGTAATATTTAATGGCATCAATAACTTTATCAACTGAGTAAACATTATTAATTTTCATTAACTTGCTTCTTACTTCATCGCGTGCCGCATGAAGACTAAGTGCTAAGTTTACTTGTGTTTTTAAGTTAGCAAATTCAATAATTTTAGGTACGATACCACTAGTTGAAACAGTGATTTTTCTTGCTCCTATATTTAGTCCTTTTTGATGATTTAATATACTTAAAAAATCAATTGTATTATCATAATTATCAAACGGTTCTCCAATACCCATTAAAACAACTGAGTCTATTTTTTCATTAATAACTCTTTCAGTTTGAATAATTTGTAAAACCATTTCACCAACTGTCACATCTCGTTTTTTCTTTAATTGACCAGATGCACAAAATGAGCATCCAATATTACAACCAACTTGGGTTGTAATACAAATAC
>JAAYNT010000133.1 GCA_012520715.1 Acholeplasmataceae bacterium | reverse complement strand
GGTCAAGAAATTTTTGTTGAAAAACTTCCTGTTGAAGCTGAAGATACTTATACTTTTGAAGAAGTATTAATGATCGGTGGCAAAAAAACAGTAGTTGGAAATCCACTTGTTGCTGGCGCTAGTGTTACTGCTAAAGTAGTAAAAAATGGCCGTGCTAGAAAAGTAATTATTTTTAAATACAAAGCTAAAAATAATGATGCTAGAAAACAAGGACATCGTCAGCCATATACTAAATTAGTTATCGAATCAATTAACGCGTAATGATAACTTATAAGCGTTCATTTAAGGGAAATAACCTTGACTCAATAACCATTGAAGGTCATGCTTTATTTGCCGATTACGGCAAAGATATAGTATGTGCAGCTGTTTCAACAGCTACCATTGTATCAATTAACGCAATTGAGAGCTTAAATGAAGAAGAAAATATCAAGGTTACAATTGAAGAAGGATATGTTAAGATAGAAGTAATTAAAAATACTCCAACTGTAGTTGGCTTACTTAATAATCTAATATATTCGCTTAAAGATATAGAAATACAATTTCCTAATCATTTAAAGGAGGAATAACAATGTTAAAATTACAATTACAATTATTCGCATCTAAAAAAGGTGTTGGATCATCTCGTAACGGACGCGATTCTCATGCTAAAAGACTAGGTTCAAAATTATCTGACGGACAATATGCAACTGCCGGAGCTATTATTTATCGCCAAAGAGGAACTAAAGTTCATGCTGGCAATAATGTAGGTCGTGGTGGTGACGATACTTTATTTGCTAAAGTAGCTGGTCATGTTAAATATGAACGCTTAGGACGTAATCGTACTCAAGTTTCAGTTTACGAAGGATAACCAACGTTATCCTTTTTTATTAGATAATTATGTTTTTAGATGAAGTAAAAATTAAAGTTACAGCCGGCAAAGGAGGCGACGGAATGGTCGCTTTTCGTCGTGAGAAATACGTTCCACTTGGGGGACCAGCTGGTGGAAATGGTGGTCGCGGTGGATCTATTATTTTTGTAGGTGACGAAGGCATCAACACCTTAAACAATTTTAGATACTTAAGACACTTAAAAGCTGATAACGGGGAAAATGGTAGAAGTAAAAATCAACATGGTAAGGGTGCAAAAAATGCATATTTTAAAGTGCCACTTGGAACGGTTGTTAAAACTCAAGATGGTTCTTACTTAGGTGAAATTACTAAACATGAAGAAGAGATGATTGTTGCACATGGTGGACGTGGTGGTAGAGGTAATACCTCATTTAAGAGTAATAAAAACCAAGCTCCAAACTTTGCAGAAAAAGGCTTGCCAGGAGAAATAAGAGATTTACATTTAGAATTAAAAATGTTAGCAGATGTTGGATTAATCGGCTTTCCAAACGCCGGAAAATCAACAATTATTTCAGTAATATCAAATGCAAAACCAAAAATAGCTGATTACCCATTTACAACCCTTACTCCAAATTTAGGAGTAGTAAGACATCATGAAGATGATTTTGTAGTTGCTGATATTCCAGGTTTAATTGAAAATGCATCTCTTGGTCTTGGTTTAGGATTTCAGTTTTTAAGACATATTGAAAGATGTAGAATATTTTTACATGTTGTTGATCTAACTAGCGAAGATCCAGTTAAAAACTATCAAGTTATTAACAATGAATTAGCTAAATACAACGAAGAACTAGCTACTAGACCACAAGTAGTTGTCTTAAATAAAATTGATGCAGTAGACTTAAAAACTGTCGAAAAAGTAAAATCAAAACTACCTAAAGATGCAGTTATCATATCTGCTGTAACTAAAGAAAATATTGATTTAATGTTAGATCAAATTACTAAAGTATTAAAAGTTGCACCAGTTCCACAAATTAGTGAAGAATATATTTACTCTCAAAAAATCCAAGACACCCCACAACTATTTAATATTACATTAGATGATGATAATTCATATAATCTAACGGGAGATGTTATTGAGAGGATGTTTTACCGAACTGATTTTTCAAACGAAGCAAGCGCTAAGCGCTTTGCTTACCAGTTGCAACATTTAGGAATTCACGATAGACTAAGAGAATTTGGAGTTAAAGATGGCGATACTGTTAAAATCTTAGGTTATGAATTTGAGTTTCAAGATTAATGGCAAGTTTTAAAAATCATAAAAGTAATTATCACTCTCACACTTGGTTGTGTCGCCATGCCAAAGGAGATGTCATAGATTACTTAAAAGAAGCTATTAAACACGGATTTCATACACTTGGAGTAAGTGATCATGCTCCGTATAAGGTACTATATGAAAGAGGCTCATTAAGAATGAGCGAAGATGAGTTTTATAATACATATCTTCAGATGTTTGAT
>JAAYNT010000132.1 GCA_012520715.1 Acholeplasmataceae bacterium | reverse complement strand
AATAGCTTCTTGATAATAAATATCACCACTATCCATTTTGTATTCCATCTTCATAATAGTAATACCTGTTACTTCATCTAAATTCATAATTGATTTTTGAATTGGAGCTCCACCACGATATTTAGGTAAGAGTGAACCATGCACGTTAATCGCATGAATTTTAGTAATTAATTCTTTTGGTAACATTTGTCCGTAAGCGGCTGTAATAATATAATCTGGTTTCAGATCAATGATTCTTTGATAGTCATCACGTAATCTAGTTGGTTGAAAAACTGGAATATTATTTTTTATAGCTAGCTCCTTTACAGGAGGCGGCGTTAATATTCTTTTTCTACCAACTGGTTTATCAGGTTGAGTTACAACTAATATAACTTCATGATGTTTGATTAAGTTTTCAAGTACTGGAACTGCAAATTCTGGAGTTCCCATAAATACTAATTTCATTTAATTCTCCTATTCTAAATCTAAAAATGGAGTATATGTTATTCTAATTCCATCTTTTTGAAATGTTTTTGCAATATTTATAATATTTTCAACATCATTATCTTGATGTTTAATTGTCAGTTTAAAGCGATAATAGTCGCCTTTTTTAAAAATAAATGATTCAACTGGTCCTAGTGTAGTTAAGTTAATATTTTCTATTTTTTCTTTAACTAAATAAGCTTGTTGGTAAGTAGTAAGAATACTAGGGCCCATAATTATTAGTTGACTCATCTTAACAAATGGTGGATAGTTTCCTACTTTTCTATTTTGAAGGGCTTGATTATAAAAAGTCATATAATCAAAATTTAGTGCCCTTATAGCAAAATGATCTAAGTCATATCCTTGAATAATGGCTCTACCTGGTTTGTGTCTTCCTGATCTGCCGATTAGTTGTTCTAAAAGGATATAAGTTTTTTCATCAGCATTATAACTAGATAATTTCAAGTCTTGATCTGCCATAATAACTGCTGATAGTGTGACATCAGGAAAGTCAAATCCTTTAGCAACCATTTGAGTTCCTATTAAAATATCGCCATCACTTTTTAAAAATTGATACCACATTTTCTCTTGCATACCTTTAAGTCTAGTGGTTGTTTGATCCATTTGAATTATTTTGGCTTTTGGAAAGAACTTTTTTAGTTCATAAATTACTTGTTCAATTCCTATTCCTCTTTGGGAATATGCATTGCTACTACAGTTTGAACATGTTGTAGTATATGGCTTTTTATAGCCACAATAATGACATTTTAATTCATCAGATTCAAGATAATAAGTAAGTGATACATCACATGTAGGACACTTTGGAATGTGTCCACATACCCTACACATTACAAAAGTGGCATAACCTTTTCTATTTACTAAGATAATTGATTGTTCTTTGTTAATAAGATTACTTGTAATAGCTTCAATTAATGGTCTTGATATTATTGAAGTGTGTCCACTTTCAAGTTCATCTTTTAAATTTACAAACTCTAATGAAGCTCTTTTAGTTTCAACTGCTTTTTTTGTAAGCGTTAAGAGTTTTATTTCACCGTTTAGTGCTTGATACATTGTTTCTACTTTAGGTGTGGCTGAAGTATAAACAATTGGACAATTGTGAAATTTTTGTCTTATTTTAGCAATTTTAATTGCATCATAAATTGCTTGTTCACTTTGAATATAGCTTTCATCTTGTTCCTCGTCAATAATAATTATTCCTAAGTTATCAATTGGAGCAAATACTGAACTTCTAGTGCCTAGAATAATATTTGCTTCTTCGGAATAAATCATTTGGTATTGATCATATTTTTCTCCTGGTGATAAACTAGAATGAATAATGGCAACATTATTAAATGAAGATTTTAATCTTCTTGCTACTTGACTAATCATATTTATTTCTGGAACTAATATTAATGCTTTTTTTCCTTTTTTAATAACTTCGGAAACTACATTTACATATACTTCAGTTTTACCAGAACCCGTAACGCCAAATAATAAATATTCCTTACTAGAGTTTAGGCCTTTTATTATTTGGTTAAGAGCTTGATTTTGTTCTTTATTTAGTGTAATATCATACTCTTTTTTATCAAAAGTGTGAATGATATCTCTTTTAATAATAGTTGAAGTTCTTATTAATACTTCATTTTTCTCTAAAGTATTAATTGCACTTACTGATAACTCTTCTAGTAGATCTTTTCTTAAGATAAGATCTTTTTCTCTAAATAAATCTAATACTTCAGGGTAGCGATTAATTCTTTGATAATTATGATTATAGTTAAATTGATATGCAATCACTTCTTTTGGTTTAACTCTAGGTTTTAAAACAGTTTTTATCTTAACAAAGCCTTTTTGTTCTAACTCTTTTAGTTTGCGATAAGAGTTATTATCACTTTTTTTAAGAATCCATTTACCTTCTTTATTAAAATTTTTAATTAAATCATCGTCAAATTTATTTAATAGTGTTACTTCTTTTTGGTATTCCATCATAAATTCACTAGGGATGATTGCTTCTAGAATTTGACTTTTTAGTGAAGTTGAGTGTTCTAATAAATAGTGATAAATTTCTAATAGTTCATCATCTAAGATTGGGGTTGGATCAAGTAGTTCTAATATTGGTTTTGATGCCATCTGGCTACTTTCGGTTATTTCTATAACATAACCAACTCTTTCCATGGTGCCAAACGAAACAACTACCCTTGAACCGACTTGAACTAAGTCTTCAAGTTCAGTTGGAATCAGGTAGTCAAATAATTGATCTAATTGTTGAGTTTTTAAATCAATTACTACTCTTGCAAACATTTAAATCACCTTGTATAGTTTATCATTTTTTTAACTATTTAGCCACCTTTTAGTGATATTTTATTATATGATTTATAATAAAAAGGTAAATCGACAATGCGATTTACCTATTTGAAATCATTTCAATTCTGATAAGATTTTTTCGATGTGATTACCATAAGCTAATGCTTCATCGAATTTGAAAATTAATTCTGGTACTTTTCTAGTACTTCTTATTTTTTCAGCTAATTTCATTCTAATTGTTGCTTTATGTTTTTCTAATAGTTTTTTTGCTTTTTCTAAAATTTCTTCTTCATCTGATAAAATTGTGTAATAAATAGTAGCAAATGAGTGATCTTTTGTTACTCTTACTTCAGTAACATTAATAAAACCAATTTGTAAATCTCTAATTTCTTCGTTAATAATTGAAGTGATTTCTCTTTGGATTAAACTTCCTAATCTTTCTGCTGAAACATTTGACATATTACTCCACCTCTTTCATTTTCGATGCTTCGATGATATCTCCTACTTTAATATCGTTATAATTAACAATACTAATTCCACATTCATAACCAGCTCTTACTGATCTTGCGTCATCTTTAAATCGTTTAAGTGATGCTAGTTTTCCTTCATATACAACAATTGATTCTCTAATAACTCTTACTAAAGAATCTCGCTCAATTACGCCGTCTGTTACAAAACAACCGGCAATTGTTCCAATTCTTGAGATCTTAAAGATATCTCTTACTTCAGCTTGACCAATTACTGTTTCTTCAAATTCTGGTTCTAACATACCTTGTAGAGCTGCGATAATATCTTCTTGAACTTTATAAATTACGCTATATAATCTAATTTCAATACCTTTTTCATCTGCTAAGTTTCTAACTGCAGCCGATGGTCTAACATTAAACCCAATAACAATCGCATCAGATGCTTCTGCAAGTAGTATATCATTTTCAGTAATAGCTCCAACTGTTGATCTAACTATATTAACATGAAATCCCTCAATATCAATTTTTTCAAGTAATCCATTTAGAGCTTCTGTAGTTCCGTGAACGTCAACTTTAATAATTAAGTTAAGTTCTTTTTCAGCTGATTCCATATCACCAAATAGTGAATCTAGAGTTCTTTTTTGACCTTTTAATTGACCTTCACGATCACGATGAGTTCTTTCTTCAGCAATGTCTCTTGCGGTTCTTTCATCGGCAAAGACCATTAACATATCTCCAGCTTGTGGTACATCATTAAGACCTGTTATTTCAACTGGTTGAGCTGGTGTTGCTTGTTTAGCAAGACGACCTAAATCATCATGAATTGTTCTAACACGACCGTAGGTTGAACCAATAACAAAGTTATCGCCAACTCTAAGTGTTCCGTGTTCAACAATAATTGTTGCAACTGGTCCTCTGCCTCTATCTAGCCTTGCTTCAATAACTGAACCTATAGCTAGGCGTTTTGGATTAGCTTTTAATTCTTCCATTTCTGAAACTAATTCAACAACATCTAATAACTCATCAATACCTTCACCTTTTAGAGCTGATACTTCAACAAATGGAATATCTCCGCCCCAAGCTTCAGCAATTACACCACGTTCAGAAAGTTGTGTCATAACTCGTTCTGGGTTGGCTGTTGGTTTATCAATTTTATTAACAGCAACAATTAGTGGAACTTTTGCAGCTTTAGCGTGGTCAACAGCTTCAATTGTTTGCGGCATGACACCGTCATCAGCTGCCACAACTAAAATAACAATATCAGTTACCTTAGCTCCTCTGGCGCGCATTTCTGTAAATGCCGCGTGTCCTGGAGTATCGATAAATGTTATTACTGAACCTTTTCTCTTAACTTGATATGCACCAATGTGCTGTGTAATACCACCGGCTTCGCCTTGAGCGACTCTTGCTTTTCTAATTGTATCAAGTAATGTTGTCTTACCATGGTCAACGTGACCCATTACTGTTACAATTGGTGGTCTTTTAACTAGATCTTTAGGATCATTTACAATATCAATTTCATCATAACGGGTAATATCTGTTACTTTTTCAATTTCAAATGTATATCCTAAATCATCAACTATTAATTCAACCATGTCTTGTTCTAAGACTTGGTTGACATTAGCCATAATTCCTAAAGAGATTAGTTTTTTAATAACTACTGCTGCAGAAAGTCCTAATCCTTCAGCAATTTCAGCTACGTTCATTCCTTCTTTGTAAATGAACTTTTTATTTTCTGGAGCCTTAGCTCCTCTTTTTACGTTTTTCTTTTGCATACTATAACATGCCTCCTTTACTAAGTAGCGATTTTGCAAATCCACTATCTATAACTCCAACAACTTTAATATTAACTTTGCCGATAGCTTGGTTTAATATTAAATCATCAAGTTCTATAAGTGGCACATCGTAATGTTTTGATTTGTTTGCTACTAGTTTTTTTGTGTTATTTGAAGCACTACCTGATACTAACACTAATTTAACTTCACCTTTGGCAATAGAGTTTGATACTATTTCTGTTCCAAGTATTAGCTTACGTGCACGCATTGCTAATCCTAGTGTTCCAGTCATTTTATCATCTCCAAAAGGTCATCATATATTTTATCTGGAATTTTAGCTTCTAATTTTCTTTCTAAAATATTTGATTTCTGAGCTTTTTTTATCACTTCTGCGTCTAGTGATAAATAAGCTCCTCTGCCAGGTGCTTTTCCTGTTAGATCAATACTTACTTCCATTTCTTTATTTCTTACAATTCTTACGAGTTCTTGTTTTGGCTTTGACTCTTTAGTTACCACACAAGTTCTCATTGGGACTTTTCTTACTTTCATTAGTAAATAATACCATCATCTAGAGCCATTTGCTCTGATTTAATATCAATCTTCCAACCGGTAGCTGTAACTGCTAATCTAACATTTTGAGCACTTTTACCGATTGCAAGAGATAAATGATCATCTTGAACAATTGCAACTGCTGTTTTCTCATCAATTCTTACTTTAGTAACAGCAATTACCCTTGCTGGTTGTAGTGAATTAGCAATTAACTCTTTTGGATCTTCAGACCATTTAAATAAATCAATCTTCTCTCCATTTAATGCCTTCATAACACCGCGAATTCTCATTCCATCAGTACCAATACATGCACCAATTGGATCAACATCAGGATTATTTGATCTTACTGCAACTTTACTACGTTCTCCAGCTTCTCTTGCGATTGCAACTATTTCTACAATTCCTTCTTTAATTTCTGGAATATAGTTTTCCATTAACTGAGTTACAAGTTGGTTACTTGTTCTTGTAACCATAACTCTTGTTGTCCTACCTGATTCAACTTTTGTAACATAAACATTAACTCGATCTCCAACTTGTAAATTATCATTAGGTAGCGTATCTTTTTCACCTAACATAGTAATAGTGTCATGTCCAATGTTTAGACGATATCTTTTATCATATCCATCTTTTGCTTCATCAATTCCTACTACGTGAGCTGGAATTAGTTTGTTTTCAAAACTCTTAAAGTAGTTAAATACTCTTTCTTTAACTAAACGATTTAAGATTT
>JAAYNT010000131.1 GCA_012520715.1 Acholeplasmataceae bacterium | reverse complement strand
TAAACTTAACTCTTTCACTATTTAAGATTAAGGCTTGGAACAAACCACCAAAAAATACCGTTCCAGTTGAAAATACTGCCCAAATAATTGTCCAAAGTAGTACTCGCCAGAACGCTTTACCAAATGATGACCCTAATCCTTCTCCAAAGCTAAATAGTGAAAAGAAGTTTTTAAATCCGACATAATCAAAGGTGTCATTCATTGATTGATCACCAGAAATTGATGTGAATGCTAATAAAAATCCAAATACAATTGGCATTATTGAAATAAATGCAAGTACAAATAATGCTGGTGATAAAACAATGTACTCAAAACTACTTTCATAAACATCTTTAAAGTATTCGGCACCTTTTTGGATTTCTTGTTGTTTTCTTTTCTTTTCAGATATCCTATACGCATCAACAATTGACCATATCATAAAAATTAGGAAAAATAGTGTTAATATAACCCCAATTAAACCTTCTAATAAGACATGTGTTGATACGTGTCCTAAAATTGGATAAGACTCATCAATTGTAACAAAACGATTACCATTACTTCTTGTTAAGGCATCACTTAATGCTACATACTCAGTAAATGTTATCTTTTTAGTAGTTCCTAGTGTAAATACACCCCAGAAACTTTTAACAAACAAACCAGCTTTGTCATAAAAGAAGTTATTAAAATCTTTTTCAAATGCCAGTTTTTCTTCAGGATGCATACTTAAATTAATTTTAATCATTAATCGCGTATAGTCTTCTGAAGTATAGTTATTGTAAAATGCATTATAACTATCAGACATAAATTTAGTAAATACTTCAGTAAAAGGTGTTCCAACATATTGTCTTCTAGTTCTGTTATAAATCAGTCCTGGTTTAATATATTCATAAACCACTTCATTATTTAAATAAAGAGGTCCTTGATGTTCCACTTTTATTGCATCATCTGGCAAGATGAAAAGTGGAACTTCTTCTGGATTTCTCATATTCATATATACTGGATCATCAACAAACTCTACTTCTGTTTCTACATATAAGTCTTCTCCAATAATATAAACATTACCTAACTTTTTGTATGTTGAAAGTCCAGCTGCAGATGTCAAAATATTATCAAGGTTTAACTCGCCTGTTAAAAAGTTAACCTCAACATAGTCTTTTACATCTTTACCATCTGCATCTTTATAAACTCTTTCAAGATAAAAGTCTTGTTCTAAGTCACGATATAACACTTCTCTAATTTGAATATTAACTCTTGAATCAATCATATCATCGCCGTTTGTAACGTCGATGATTTGATTTGTTAAAATATTTCGATAAGAAGTTGGATTATTCTTCTTTAAATCTTTTGCGATAAAATCAATTAACTGATCTTCAGTTTCAAGTTTATATCCTTCTCCTGCGACATAAAACTCTTCATCGAAGTCTTTAAATGATTGTGGCATGTTATCTAGATTGTATTTATCTCTTTCTTGTAAATAATAATCATTTTGAAAAATGCTAATAAAATTGGCACCGGTAGTTTGGCTAATAAAATTATTACCAGCAATTCTATCATATGGATCATTTTCCTTAAAATAATTACTAGTACCAAGTTCAATGCCAATAAATGCTACAAAAAACATAAAGAAAAATAAGGCTTTTAAAAACTGTTTATTAAGTAATTGACCTAGTCCCCAAACTAAACCTGAAGCTATGGCTTTTAATACGCTTATGGCTTTGCTTGAGCGTTTTTCTCTTCTTGGTTCAATTGTCTCTATTGTTTCAAGATCATTGGTTTTTATTGTTGTGTTTTTATTTTCCATATCGTCACTCTTTTCTTATAATTATATGGGTAATGGCGATGTCAAAGACACCGCCACCCATAAATAATTTTATTTGTTAATTAATGTTTTATTAATTTATTTTTGCTAATGCCTCATAAGATTCTTGAGCTTCTCTTGTAATTGCATCAATATCTCCGTCTGCCCATAAAGCTTTTAACATATTCTCACCTGGACCCCAGTAGTGTTGAACTTCTGGAATTGTTGGCATTGGAATTGATGTTTTTAATTGTTCAGACATAGCCATTAATAATTTGTCTTGAGATACTCCTTGAATATTTGAAAGTAATTCTGGTTTTAATGCTGGAAGTTTACCTTTATGTGTGTAAAGTAATTCCATTGCTTTATCAGAATTTAAGAACTCAACAAATTTTACTGCTGCATTTCTATTTTTCGAATACTTATATACTGCTGTCATAATCGCACCAGCATAAGTGTTTGATGCTTTACCAGCAATTGTTGGCATTGG
>JAAYNT010000016.1 GCA_012520715.1 Acholeplasmataceae bacterium | reverse complement strand
TGAGCCTTGAACTTACACCTCAAACTTAAATGGCCGCCTACGCACCCTTTACGCCCAATAATTCCGGATAACGCTTGCCCCCTATGTATTACCGCGGCTGCTGGCACATAGTTAGCCGGGGCTTATTCCTAAAGTACTGTCATACATATGTCATTTCCTACATATGTCATTCATCCTCTATAAAAGAACTTTACATACCGAAGTATTTCTTCATTCACGCGGTATCGCTCGGTCAGGGTTCCCCCCATTGCCGAAGATTCTCTACTGCTGCCTCCCGTAGGAGTCTGGGCCGTTCTCAGTCCCAGTGTGGCTGTTCAACCTATCAGTCCAGCTACGCATCATCGTCTTGGTGAGCCGTTACCTCACCAACTAACTAATGCGCCGCAGGCCCCTCCTCAAGTAGTCCCATAAGGACCTTTAAAATAGTCTAGATGCCTTTTCTATTACTATCCAGTATTAGCAATCGTTTCCAACTGTTATCCTCGTCTTGAGGGCAGGTTACCTACGTGTTACTCACCCGTTCGCCACTGAGCACAAGTGCTCCGTTCGACTTGCATGTATTAGACGTACCGCCAGCGTTAATCCTGAGCCAGGATCAAACTCTCCATAAAATTTATGTTTCGAGTTCTTTATGACTCTTATTATTCTTTTAATTTTTTTATCTCAAAAAATTGGTTGTTTATTTCTTATCATTATTCAGTTTTCAAAGACCAAATTAAGTCATGTGTTTTTTAGACACTTATTTATTCTATCACTATCATTAATAGTTGTCAATCTATTTAACTATGAAATTAATCTTTTGTTAAAAAGATGGTGGAGGGGGGCAGATTCGAACTGCCGAACCCTGAGGGAACAGATTTACAGTCTGCCGCGTTTAGCCACTTCGCTACCCCTCCATAAATAAGCGGTCTTTTATTATTCTATAATAATCGAAGATAAAAAGCAAATTAAATAATTATTATTTTGTTTTATCGCTTTTTTGCCTTTCTTACGCGCGCATACGCGTATATATAATAAGGTAAAGTGGAAATAATTTTATTGTTTCCATAAAATAAGCCGCAACGTTGTTACGGCTAATTTATTAAATTTAATTAACTTATTTCTTTTGGAGTAATAAATTACTTCTAGAACCTGATCCAAAAGGTAATTCTTTTGTATCTACTTTAACTATTTTTAGTTTGTTGGCCCATAATTTATTAAATTCATTTAGCTCTTCTTCATAGCTAACTGACTTATAACTAATAATATAACCGTGACTATTAATAATTGGATATGCATAACTAGAGATTGTACTTAAATCTGTTAATGCTCTTGCAGTTGCAAGATCATATTTTTTATCAAATGATAATTTTTCAAGTCTTGCATGAAGGGTAGTAGTTTTATCTAGGTTTAATTTTTCGATTATTTTATCAATAAATACCAACTTTTTCTTTCTTGCATCAACCAGTAAAACTTCTAGATGCGGATAAAGTATTTTAAGTGGTATACCGGGAAAACCAGCTCCACTTCCCATATCAATAAGGGAGTTAATCTTATTAAAATCTAATAAGTTAATTACTAGAATAGAGTCTAAGAAGTGTTTTATATAAACTTCATCTAGATCGGTAATTCTAGTTAGATTAACATTTTTATTATATTCAATTAAAAACTCATAGTATGTTTTAAATTGATTTAGTTGTAATTCAGATAATTGATAACCTAATTTATCAAAAACTATTTGTTTAAAATTATTCATGGCGTAACCTCGTTTCTAAATAAATAGTTAAAATTTGAATATCTGCTGGGTTAACGCCAATAATTCTTGAAGCTTGACCGATTGTTAGTGGTTTAATTTTAATTAGTTTTTCTTTGGCTTCATTAGAAATATTTGAAATACTATTATAATCTATATCTTCTGGAATTTTTTTATCTTCTAGTCTTAACATTCTTTCTACTTCACGGTATGTTTTTTGAATGTAACCTGAATATTTAATATTTAGTAAAACTTGTTCATAAACTAAGTTAGAAAACTCTTCTTTAATAAATGGTCTTACTTGTTCAATATTAATTTCTGGTCTTTTGGCTAAAATTGATAGCGGTACACCCTCAAAGATTGGTGCTGATTGGTGTGATTTTAAGTAGTTGTTGGTTTCTTCGGTTGGAAGCAGTTTTGTTTCTTCTAGCAATTTTTCTAACTTTTCAATATCTTTTTTCTTTTTTGAAAACTTTTTATATTCATCTTTTGGAAGTAAACCTACTTGATATCCATAATCACTTAAACGCAAATCAGCATTATCATTTCTAAGTAACAGTCTATGCTCAGCTCTTGAAGTTAAAAGTCTATAAGGCTCGGTAGTACCTTTAGTAACTAAGTCATCTATTAATACTCCAATGTACGCTTCATTTCTTTTTAAGACTAGTGGATCTTTTCCACTTAAACTTAAAGATGCGTTAATAGCGGCCATTAAACCTTGGGCAGCGGCTTCTTCATACCCGCTAGTACCATTAATTTGGCCAGCTGTATATAAGTTTTTAATTAGTTTTGTTTCAAGAGTTGGATATAGTTGTTGTGGATTGATGCCATCATATTCAATCGCGTATCCGTATTTGATAATTCTTGCATTTTCAAGTCCAACAACACTTTTAACAATCTTTCTTTGAACATCTCTTGGTAAGCTTGTTGAAAGACCTTGAATATACATACTAATTCCGTCTTTAGTCTCTGGCTCAATAAAGACTTGGTGACGCGATTTATCATTGAATCTAACAACCTTGTCCTCAATTGACGGACAATATCTTGGTCCGGTTCCAACATCTTCTCTTGTATACATAGGAGAACGGTCAAGATTGTCTTCAATAATTTGATGTGTTTCTATATTGGTGTGTGTTAAATAACAATTTAAGCTAACATCATACTTATCTTTTTCTGGATAAAATCCAAAAGATAAGAAGCGATCATCTCCTGGTTGTACAATCATTTTAGAATAATCGATTGTATTTTTATCAATTCTCATTGGAGTTCCAGTTTTAAGTCTAGTCATTTCAAAACCGTAATCTTTTAATTGATCACTAATTCCTCTAGTTGTTTTATCTCCAGATGGACCTAAATTAATTCTTTCTTCACCGATTAATACTTCACTATTTAAATAAGTTCCGGTAGTGATGATAATTTTTTTACCATAAATTTCAGTTCCATCTTCTAAGATGACACCGACTGCGGTGTTATCTTTGATAATTAGCTTAATTGCTAATTTTTCAATAATATCTAAATTTTCTTGGTTTAATAAAATTTCTTTAGTCTTCTTAGGATATTCTAGTTTATCAACTTGAGCTCTTAGAGCTCTAACAGCTGGTCCTTTTGAGTAGTTTAATAATTTAATTTGAATTTGAGTTAAATCTGTAGTTTTAGCCATTTGACCACCTAATGCGTCAATTTCTCTAACTACTACTCCCTTAGCAGGACCACCAATAGAAGGATTGCATGGCAAAGTAGCGACTCTGTTTAAGTCGCCTGTTATTAGTAATGTTTTATTGCCAATTCGGGCCATAGCTAAACTAGCTTCAACGCCTGCGTGTCCGCCCCCGATTATTATTCCTTCATACATATATATATTTATCCTTTATTGTTATTATTTTATTTGTTTAAATCTTTTTACTACTTCTTCAGTATTAAATCCGTAATGATTCATTGCAACAGATCCTGGTGCACTAACACCAAATGTGTCAAGCCCGAATACATTTTTAGTATATTTATACCATGACATTGAACTTCCTGCTTCAATAGCTAATGTTTTTACATTTGGTAATACTTCTTCTTGATATTTTGTTGATTGTTTTTCAAATAAGTAATGACTTGGCATACTTACTACTCTTACATCAATGCCTTCTGATAGTAATACTTTTTGAGCATTTACTGCAAGTTCTACTTCACTACCTGCAGCAAGTAAAATACCATCTAGTTTACTATTTTCTTTAGATACAACATACGCACCACGTTTAACACCTTCTAAATTAGTTCCTTCTAAATTAGTAACATTTTGTCTAGTTAGTACTAAGACGTGTGGCGTGTTTACTGATTCAATTGCAAGTTTCCAACTAGCAATTGTTTCATTAGCATCAGCTGGTCTTAAAACGTTTAAATGTGGAATAGATCTAAGACCTGTTAGTTGCTCAATTGGTTGATGGGTTGGTCCATCTTCACCAACAGCTACTGTATCATGTGTGAACACATAAATACTAGGTAGTTTCATAAGTGCACTTAAACGAATCGATGGTTTACAATAATCACTAAATACAAAGAATGCTCCTCCAAACACTTTTAAGCCTCCATGAAGAGCAATTCCATTATTAATAGCCGCCATTGCATGTTCTCTTACTCCGTAGTTAATGTTTCTACCTAGTAAGTGATCTGGCATATAATTGCCGTCTGCTCCTTTGGCTTTAGTTGAACCTGTTAAATCAGCTGATCCACCAATAATAAATGGATATTCTTTTTGTAGTTCGTTTAAAACAATTCCGCTGACGTTTCTTGTTGCATCAACTGGTTTAGTAATTAGTTTTTGATATTTATCAAAATCTAATATTGGTTTATTTTCTAAATATTGTTGTAATAGCTCATAATCTTGTGGATAATCTTTTTTATAGTTTTTTAATAATTCGTCGTGTTCTTTATTAAGTTTTTCTCCTCTTGAAACAATTGAATTATTAAACATATCATATGCTTCTTGTGGTACTTCAAATGGTTTGTAGTCCCATTTAAAATATTTAGCAGCATTTGCTCTTTCAGCTTCTCCAACAGGGGCACCGTGAGTTTTAGCTGTACCTTCATATGATACACCTTCACCAATAATTGTTTTTACCTCAATTAAAGAAGGTTTTGTAGTACATGATTTAGCTTTTTTAATTGCATTATGTACAGCTTTAATATCGTTACCGTCTTCAACTAAATGATAATCCCAATTCATGGCTTTAAACTTAGCAGCAATATCCTCACTTGTTGCCATATTAGTTGGGCCATCTAATTGAACATCATTAGAATCAAATAATACAATTAGTTTTCCAAGACCTAAGTGTCCTGCTAAACTAACAGCTTCTAATGCGACTCCTTCTTGTAAGTCCCCGTCTCCACATAATACATAAGTATAGTGATCAAAGATATTATAATTAGGTTTGTTGAACTTAGCACCTAGGTGAGATTCAGCAATCGCCATACCTACGGCATTACTAATTCCTTGTCCTAGTGGACCTGAAGTAGTTTCAACACCTTCAGTATATCCATACTCTGGATGTCCTGGAGTATTTCCAATTTGTCTAAAGTTTTTTAGATCATCAATAGAAATATCAAATCCTATTAAATGATAAAGTGAATATAATAAACCAGATCCGTGTCCTGCTGATAAAATGAAACGATCTCTATCGAACCATTTCCAGTTTTTTGGATTTAGTTTTATCTCTTCTTTAAACAATGCATAACTCATTGGTGCAGCACCAAGGACGATACCTGGGTGTCCACTGTTTGCCTTATTAATAGCGTCTACTCCTAAAAATCTTATTGCGTTAATAGCAATATTATCTTTACTCATCTACTTCATCTCCTAAGTTTTCTTTTTCTTCTATTTCTTCAGTTATTTCTTCTTCAACTTCCTCTTTTTCAATAGCTGGTTCTTCTAATTTTTCTTGACTAGTTCCTTCTTCAGCAAGTCTTTTAGCTTCAGCTTCTTCAAATTCTTTTCTAAATTGTTCGTTTTTCATTTCTCTAAATGCCACTTGATCACTTGCGATTTGATCATATACTTCTTGTGTAACAATTTCTAAAATATCACTTTGAAGTTGATCTTGTTCTTGATCAATTCTTTTTCTCATAGCTTTATTTTGGAAAATATTAACAACAAAAATAATGACAAGTAATGCGATTAATATGATAAAAGCATAGTCTTTAAATAGTATAATTGAAACGATTGCTATTGCTACATATAAAACCATTACTGGTAACATCAATGTTAAAAGTGATCTTCTTTGATATTTAGAAATTCTTTCAACATAATTAATAAACTTAGTATTAACAGCTTCGCTGTAGTATTGGCCAATTAGTCCAAAATTGTAATATTCTTCATTTATTAATAAACGATAAATTTTACCATCTGATGACCAAATAGCATATCGCCCTTCATTACTACTATTAATCTCTTCTTGTTCAGTCATAAAAAATATTTCTAATCTTTGTCCGTCAAGATCTTGAATCTCATTTGGTTCTCTTGTTAGGGTATCAAATACCTTTTTATTAATTTTCATAAAATCTCACCTCTACTCTTTATTATACCATTAAACACAATATAAATATTGTGTAATGGGTAAAAAATTCAAAATAAAAACTCTTTTATCAAGAGTTTAATTATTAAATATTTCTATTAGGGGTTGAATGTTAAGTAGACTATCTTTGTTTTTAACACAAACGGACACTAAATACTCATCATATAAAAACGACTTTATAAAGCCTTTTTCACCTTTATATGTGGCAATAGATATTCCATCTTCTGCATCAACTTCTATTTCATTAAATGGTGCTGTAAGTCCTCTTCCAATTAATTTTGTAAAAGCTTCTTTTATAGTCCAAAGCGTTGTTAGTTCAAGTAATGTCATCTCATCTTTTAAAAACTTTTCTTTTTGTTTTTCTGATAAGAATCGTTGACTAATTTTTCTAATTCTTGGAGTTATCTTTTCAATATCGATTCCAACTTCTTGACTGCATAACACTACTGCTGCAAAATCATTAGAGTGAGACATGTTATATTTCCAATCTAATCCTTCTAGATATGGTTTACCGGAAAAATGATATTTGATATTAAAATCGTTTATTCCTTTATCTTTTAACATGCTGTGAAGCATGTATAAAGAAGTATACGATTCTAGTCTTCTTGTTTCTGAGCCGTATTCTTTTATTCTTGCTACTTCTTTTGGATTTAGTTTAGTTATATCAATTTCTTTATCTAATTTTTTAATGCTTATAACCATATTATCTCCTATAAAAATAAAAAGTCTTAGATTTCCTAAAACTTTTTATATTAAGTGTTCCTATTTAGCATCGCTATCCACATCTTAACAATGCTTATGGCTGCTTCTTTCACGACCTGACCAGGTTCACACGCTAAAATTGAATAGCGATGCCAAATAGGAACATCATTTTCTTAATTTTTTAAAGAAATCTTTTAAAAGCTTACTGCTTTCCTCTTCCATTATACCAAATTCTAGATTTACAGTATGATTCCAAGGATTTTCAAATACATTTATTACACTTCCAGAAGCTCCGCCTTTAGGATCTTTTGCACCAATATATAAGTTTTTTATTCTTGATTGAATAATAGCACCCGCGCACATTACACATGGTTCTAATGTAACATACATATCACATTCTTCTAATCTCCATGTTTTAAGATGTTCTTGTGCTTGTTTAATTGCTAATATTTCAGCATGAGATGTTACATCTTGATTTAAATGTTTTAAGTTATGACTTTTAGCAATTATTTCATTATTATATACAATAATTGCTCCAACTGGAACTTCATCTTTAGAATAAGCCTTTTTGGCTTCTTCTAAAGCAAGTTTCATATACTTATTTTTCATACTTAGGTTTATTTGGAACCTCATGAGCATGTCTAGATCTTGGCTCATATGCTTCTTGGGCGCCTACTAAAATAATTTCTTCATTATAATCAGCAGGTTTTCCGTTTACAATTCTTTGGGTTCTTGTTGCTGGTTCGCCAGTAACTACACAAATAGCTGTAAGTTTTGTAACAAACTCTGCTTTTGCAAGTAAGTAAGGCATTGGTCCAAATGGTTCTCCTCTAAAGTCTGTATCAAGTCCTCCAATAATAACTCTAATTCCTTTATCAGCTAGATCATCAGCTACTTTGATAATTTCCATATCAAAAAATTGTGCCTCATCAAACACTGCTGCGTGTGTAGAATCATTAATATATTTATAAGCATCCGTTGAGTGTTCAATAAAATAAGCTTTAGTGCGGTTATTATTATGTGATACTAATTCTGATTGAGAATATCTATTATCAATTTTAGGATTAAAAACAACAATATTTTGCTTTGCATATTGTAATCTTTTAATTCTACGAATTAGTTCTTCGGTTTTTCCTGCAAACATTGGTCCGCAAACAACTTCAATAAAACCATTTTTATAAGTATGATACATTACTAATCCCCTTTTTTAATAATAAAAAACGCGATTATTCATCACGTTCTTCTTCTTTTGGTTGATTTTGTTCAATACCATAACGTCTGTTGAATTTTTCAACTTTACCAGCTGCTTGAACAAATGTTTGTGTTCCTGTGTAAAATGGATGACAATTTGAACATGTATCAACTTTAATTTCTGTTAAAGTTGTACCAACTTCAAATTCGTTTCCGCATGTAGAACATGTAACAGTTGCAACATTATATTTTGGTTGAATATCTTTCTTCATTTTATTTTCGCTCCTTCCGCCATAACTAGTTTTATTAGTCATGATA
>JAAYNT010000130.1 GCA_012520715.1 Acholeplasmataceae bacterium | reverse complement strand
TATAGTTTTCATATGATTTAGGAAAAGTCATTACTAAATCATATGGGTTCCAAATATTACTATTTCTTAGTTTATATGCAGTTTTCTTACCAATTCCAAAAACATTTTCTAATTTCATAATAATTCATCTAATAGAGCAAGTGCAGCCATACACTCAACTACAACTAAAGCTCTTCGTACATAACAAACATCATGTCTTCCAGTAATAGTTAAATCTTCTAACTGATTGGTTTCAAATGAGTATGTTTTTTGAGTTTTACCAATTGATGAAGCTGGCCTAAAGACAACTCTAAACTCTAAATCATTACCGTTAGAAACGCCACCGGTAATTCCGCCTGAGTGATTAGTTTTAGTTTTGTTTTCTTTATTTAATATAATGTCATTATACTGGGAACCAAATAAATTAACTGAGTTAAAACCTTCGCCAAATTCAATTCCTTTAGTTCCAGGAATAGCAAGAATAGTTTGTGAAAGTTTAATTGATAGTCTTTGAAATAACGGGCCACCATAACCAATAGGAAATCCCTTTACTATTACCTTAACTATACCACCAACTGAATCTTTATCGCTCTTTACTAACTCTAAATATTCATCTAAATGATCCATATCATAAAGTGCACCAACTTGTTCTAATGTTGTAACAAACTCTAAATTCATAGCTTGCTTAGTTAGGCTTCCAGCAAACACCATAGGAAGTGTCATACGACCTGAAAAAAGTCCAGAGCCGTAAAAGTTTTGGCTATCTGGATATTTTATTCTTGATACAAAATCGACATGTCCAGGGCGTGGATGATTATAAAACTTTTCGTAGTCTTTTTTACGAAAATTTTTATTTTCAAAACGAACTATAATTTCTTCGCCGGTTGTTTTGTTATTTTCAATTCCACTTACAATTATTGGTAAATCTTCTTCTACTCTTTTTGTAGTACCAACTCTACCAGGTCTTCGTCTGTCGATATCACTTAAAATTAAGTTAAGATCAACATCAATTTGAGGAAAGCCTTTTATAGATAAAAGTATTTCATCGTGATGTGAACCTCCACTTATTTCTAGTTTTATTTTTTTTCCTTCATAAATACTATTCATCTAATCCTTCTTTAATAGCTTCTACTATTTTTTTATCAATTTTCAAATCTTTTTCAAATACTTGATTAAATGTTGCAATTCCTTGTGCTACTAACATATCAAGTCCAGCCATGCCAGCTTTGGCATATTTAACTATATTAGTTGGATTTGGATTATATATAACATCAAATACATATTGAGCTTTTCTAACCTCTTCTAATCCAATCGGCATCTCATCACCATGTGGGTACATTCCAACTGGTGTAGTATTAATTATTATATAGTTGTCTTTTTGCTTTAAATCTTCATAACTAATAACTGGTGATAAATCACGAGTTTTATTAGCAGTTCTTGATACAAATGTATATTCTAGTTTTAATGTATCAAAAACTGAAGCTGCAGTTCTAGCTGTTGCACCAGTACCTAAAATATAAATTGGAAAACGATTTAAGTTAACATTCATTTGACTTAAACTATAAACAATACCATCATAATCACAATTATCACCTATTAACATCCCGTTTTTCATATAAACTAAGTTAACAGTTCCAGTGGCGTGTGCTTTATGAGTTAACATATCAAGATAGTTTATTACAGTCTTTTTATAAGGCATTGTAATATTAAATGCTTTATATTCATGATTTTTAATTTTTTGTAGCATTTCATATAGTTCTTTTTCATCTTCAACTTCAATTAAACCATAACTATACGGAAACTCAGCAAGTGAGCTAATAATATAGTGTAATTTAGGAGATAAACTGTGGCATACGCCTTTACCTATTAATGCCATTTTAGATACTCCTTCTTGCAAGGAGTGGCTAATATCTAATATTTTTGAATAAAATTCTTTATATTGATTTTCAATACTTTTATCACCTAAGAGTTCTAAATGTTTTTCGATTTGAATTTTTTCATATTCCTTATCTACAATCGGTAGTTTTAATTCTTTTTTAGCGTTGCTAATTAATAAAACCGATTCAGCTCTTAGTTTAAAAAGTTCAATCATTTGTTTGTCTATATCTATAATATCTTTTCTAATATCATCTATTTTTTTCATTTTTATATTACCTCCTAATTTAATTAAATCGTTAAAAAATTCGGGATATGTCTTAATTATTTGTTCAGTATTTTTAATTATATATGTTTTTTTATTAGCTAGTCCTAAGACAGTAAATGCCATAATGACGCGGTGGTCATTATATCCATTTATTAAAATATTACCAACTGGCTTAGATCCTTTAATAGTTATCCAGTCTTCAGCCATTTGATATCTAATTTTTAAATTATCAAAGTTAGTTACTAGTGATTTTAATCGATTACTTTCTTTATATTTTAAATTAGTAATATTGATAAATTTAGTTTTACCATCTATAAAGCTTGCAAATACAGCTAGTGGTAAAAATAAATCAGGGTGATCAATTAAATCTAAAGTATTAGGTTTTAAATTTACTTTGTCTAATACTAAGTAGTCATCTTCGAATTTGAAAGTTGCACCTAAATTTTCTAAAAATTCAATGATTTTAAAATCCCCTTGCCATGAACTGTTATTGAGTCCTTTTAATTTAATTTTAAAACCTAATGCGGCAAGTACTAAGAAAAATGC
The DNA here is from genome assembly GCA_012520715.1 of Acholeplasmataceae bacterium. GTDB lineage: Bacteria > Bacillota_I > Bacilli_A > Acholeplasmatales > Acholeplasmataceae > DUQW01. Next base: position 2,902 of record JAAYNT010000130.1, on the reverse strand, counting down.
AGCTTGAGAATAATCTCCTTCAACATCATAACTATTATTAAAATAATTATCTCCTTCTAAGATAGTTACTAAGTTTCCAACCATTTTTATTTGATTATTACTAAAGTGATTAATCATCTTAAGTGTCATTTCAAAATATGGTTTTGAAACTAATCTATTTTTAATAATTAGTATTGAAGGTTCACTAAATGTTGATAATGCTAATGCTAGTCCACTTGCAAATTGAGAACTTACTGTTCCGTCTACTTCATATTGTCCAGGAGTAATTGATCCTTTAATATGATATACATTATCATTAAAACTATATGTAATGTCATTTGCCAAAAACAACTCAGCAAAGGCATCAAATGGTCTTTCCATTAAGTCTTCGTTTCCAGTAATTTTAAACTCTTTGAACTTTGTTAAAAATATTGGAATTAAAAATCTTAAGGCGGTTGCTGATGATCTAACATTAAAAACTTCATTATTATTTTTAAAAGTATTACCAATAACAATAAGTGTAGAGTCTTTTTTTATTATTTTAATCCCAGCTAAAATAAGTGAGCTTATAACAGCTTCGCTGTCATCACACTCTAAATAATTGTTAATTATAGACTTACCTTTACTAAGGCTTGCTACTATAATTGCTCTTAAGGTTAGTGATTTTGAAGGAGGAACTATTATAGTTCCTTTTAAATTACTCTTTTTTATGAGCCAACTCATTTAATTTTTCCCATGATATTTCAACAATTGCCGGTTCTCCGATATCTTCTAAAACTGTTAATTTAATGCCCTCTTCAAAACTTTTTTTATCTTTTTGTAAGAAGTTTTGATAATCTTTGTATTCTACATTTGGTAATTCAAAATCAATTTCTACTAATAAATCTTTTAAGCGTTTTAACGTAGATGGTTTAGTAAGTCCAAAGCTCTCTCCTATTTCTAAAGCTTTAATCATACCCATAATTACAGCTTCGCCGTGAGAGATGTTAAAGTTAGATGCTGATTCAATTGCATGACCAAAAGTATGACCAAGATTTAAAACATGTCTTGCTCCGCGGTCATAATAATCACTTTCAACAAAATTCTTTTTAAGTTCAATCGCTCTTTTAATTAATTTAGGATTTAGGTAGGCATCTTTAGTTTTTTCGATTGTTTTAATAATTTTTTCATCACCAATAAATCCTGCTTTAATTAACTCTCCTAACCCGTTAGTTATTTCTCTTTTTGGAAGTGTTTTTAAGTAATTAGTTTCAATTAAGACTAATCTTGGATCATAAAATGTTCCTAATACATTTTTACAATAATCAAAGTTTACTCCAGTTTTACCACCAATTGATGAATCTACTTGTCCGATTAATGAAGTTGGGATATGAATTAAATTTACTCCTCTATAATATAGACTTGCTGCCATACCTGTAATATCATTAACCATTCCTCCACCAAATGATGTAATAATGTCATTTCTTTTGAAGTCTTTATCAAATAAAAATCTTGATATCTTTAATAGATTATCAACATTTTTACTTTTATCTCCTGGTTCTAAGATAAACCAAAAAACTTCTCTTTTGGTTTTTGATAAAAAAGTAGATTGGTATAAATTAAATACTGTTTCATCAGTAATCACAAATAAACGATTTGATTGATTAATTGAATCAAAATAAAAATCGTAATCTTGGATTACTTCATCTATATAAACATTGTATTGTGAAATTTTTACTTTTTCCATGTTTTATTCACTAACCTTTCATATTCTTTAAAATCTATTGCTTGAAATCCGTCACTTAACGCGTTTTCCGGCTCTTTATGAACTTCTATGATTGCGCCATCTGTCTTCATAAAGTGAGCAATTTCAACAAAACTACTTACCATTTCACTTCTACCAGTACCATGTGATGGATCAATGATAACTGGAAGATGTGTTAAATCTCTAAGTGCTAAAACAGCACTTAAATCAAGTGTATTTCTAGTATAGGTTTCAAAAGTTCTAATACCTCTTTCGCATAAAATTACTTGATCATTTCCACCTTTTAATATATATTCAGCAGCTAGTAACCATTCTTCAATGGTTGCTTGTTGTCCTCTTTTTAAAATGATTGGTTTATTTGTTTTTCCAAGTGCTTCTAAAAGAGCATAGTTTTCCATGTTTCTAGTTCCTACTTGAATAATATCTACTTTTTCAATAAATAAATCAAGCTCACATAAACTAGGAATTTCAGAAACAGTTACTAAATTATACTTCTTTCCTACTTTGTGTAGTATTTCAATTCCTTCTTGACCTAATCCTTGAAATGTGTAAGGTGAGGTTCTAAGTTTGTATGTACCTGCTCTTAATAACTTTCCGCCATTTTTAACTATTAAAGATGCTATTTCATCTAGCATTTCATATGATTCAACAGAACATGGTCCAGCTATTAAATTAAATGAACCATCATTAAAAGTAACATCTCTTACTTTTACTAATGTTTTATCTTTCTTGTTATTTTTATGTACTTTTAAATTTGTCATTTAATACCTCCAAATAAGTAAAAAGGTCCCAAGTAGGGACCTTTTACCCAATTGTCAATTTAGTATGGATTTGAATTTGGATTATTTGTTCCCTTTGTTTAAATCTCTTAATTGATCTCTAATTTCTGTTAATAATAAAATGTCTTGTGGAATTTCTGGTTCTGCTGGAATTTCTTCTTCAGCTGGTTTGCTAGCAGCTTCTTCAGCCAATCTTTTTTCTTATACTCTTTTTTGTGCACCTTTAATAATAACAATAAATACTACATAAATAAAGAATGCAATAATTAAGAAGTTAATGATTGTTTGAATAAAGTTACCATAATACATTACTACACCTGGTGCTTCAGCTCCACTAACAACTGCTTCACTCATTGGATCTGCACCTTTCATTACCCAATAAAGGTGCTCAAAACCTCTG
>JAAYNT010000129.1 GCA_012520715.1 Acholeplasmataceae bacterium | reverse complement strand
ATTGCAAGTACAAATGTTAGTATACTAAATACTGCAGCAAGTATTAAAAACATTCCCGTAAATTTAACTCCATTTAATGTAGTAATGGTAGTTGCTGCTGGATCTATATTTTTTGATTCAGCTAGTAAATACTCTAAATATGAACTAAAGTTTATCATCGATGGTAGTAAAAACAGAATTACGGTTGCTACCAAAAGGAGTCCAGCCCAGATAATGAATTTAGACTTTCTAGATGAATTATCAATAAATACCCACATCAATGTCACAAAGACAAGTAATAACATTGCCGCGCCAATCCAGTTAAATTCTGTATATGATATTATTAAGTTATTTAAACGAACGCTTTTATCTTTTTTAGGAACTATTAAAAACTGTCCTTGAAAGATTTTTTCTTCATAAATGTAATCATCAAAAGAAATTAACTCAAAGTTTTCATTATTTAAATCTTGAACGCTTACTATTTCATTGATGGTTCCAATATTATCAACTTGCTTTAATACAACATAAGTGCCATTTTGAGAAATTGATTCAATATGGTAAATAGACATATATCTGCCTTGATTAGTTCCTTTTTCAGGCACAGGTATATAGTCTTCAAAAACTGCGTAAAGTGTTAAGTTACCAGTCATTGAAACATCTTGAAGCGAAATTACTTCGCCATCTTTAGCTAATGACCATCCAACAAAACGTTTAGTTGAATGTTGAACATTTGGTGATGAAATAATATTACCATTACGTGCTATTTTATATTTTAGCAACTGAGTTTGAGCAATTAAGCTTCCTCCATTCAAATCATAATGCCGTTTAATAATAAAATCGGCTTTCCACTACCTTAAACTAAGTAGTTAAACTTCATATTTTTATACTCAAAAATAGCCATTATATTCCTCCTAACCAGCTATTAAGCCATATTTGATAGCTTGTTTAGTTAAATCATCTCTAAATTTAGGATGGGCAATTTCGATTAATAGTTTAGCTCTTTCTTGAATTGATGTACCTCTTAATGCCGCAACACCATATTCAGTCACTACATAATCAACATCATTTCTAGAAAGTGATACTGCAGCGCCTGGAGCTAAAATTGGAACAATTTTTGATACTTCCTCGCGCTCTCCAGTTTCACGGTTTCTAACCATTGCTGTTGAATAAAGTGCGATAAATGATTTACCACCTTTAGAAATCTGTGCACCAATTGCTGTATCAGATTGGCCACCAGTTCCACTAAATTGACTAGTTCCAAACGATTCTGATGCAACTTGGCCATCAAGGGCAATTTCTAAACATGAATTAATTGATACTTGTTTATCATTTAGTCCAATTACATTTGGATCATTAACCCAATTACCATTTAAAATTAAAACACTTGGATTATTATTAATGTAATCGTATAATTTTCTATTACCATAAGCAAAACAAGCAACATGTTTGCCTGGATAAATATTCTTTTTCTTACCTGTAACGGCACCGGCTTCAATTAAATTCATCATTCCTGATGTAAACATCTCAGTATGGATTCCTAAATCTTTTTTATCTTTTAATGCTTCAGCAACAGCATTTGGTATTCCACCAATTCCAAGTTGCAGAGTTGAACCGTCTTCAATCATATCAGCAATTAAATTACCAATAATACGATCTTTTTCAGTAAGTTCAATTGATCCAATTTCTGGTACTGGATAATCAGCTTTTATCAAATAATCAATTTCAGAAATATGAATTTCTAAATCTCCAAACGTTCTTGGGAAATTTGGATTTACTTCTAAAATAATAGTATCAGCTTGTTCACAAGCCATTTTCTCATAAACATTTGATAGTGATAACGACACATAACCATGTTCATCTGGCATCGCAGCTGCTCCTACAAAGACATTATACTTTGTATGTTGCAATCTTTTTTCGGATGCAAGATGAAGATGGTTAGGGATAAATGAAATTCGACCCGAACCATGATGTCTTCTTAAACCTGGTGAGTAAAACCAAGAATCAAGTTGAAAGGCATGATTATATTTTGGATCAGCAAAATAAGGTGCTTCTTGATTAATTGGTAAACAATTAGTAACTAAAACATCAGTTACACCACGTTTTGTAACTTCATGTAGTCTATTAACAAATAATTGCGGTTCACTAGCCGCCATTCCTAAAATTATTTTATCTCCAGTTTGAATCAAATCTAGTGCTTGATCAACTGTTATATACTTAGCTTTTGTTTTCATTATATACCCCTCTTCGTTAATAATTTGAATGGGGAGGGATAAACCCTCCCAATTCTTATAAAGTATTTTTTATATTTTATCATGTAAGCGTTTTCTTGTCAATGCCATTGCTTTACAAGATTTTATTATATAAAAAGTTTATTATTTATAAATCTATTTATTATAATTAACATAGCCATTTAATTCTTATTTAAGATTTATTGACAATAAATTTTATTCACGTTACAAAATTAAAATATGGAGGACAACTTAATGAATCAACAAGAAAAGACTTATCGACTACCTATGCGTGCAGACGGCAAAAAAACTTTTTCTAAAATTGTCGAAGCCGGAGAAAAATTATTCTCAGAAATGGGATTTCATGCCGCTTCTATTAATGAAGTAATAGCGGAAGCTAATATTGCT
>JAAYNT010000128.1 GCA_012520715.1 Acholeplasmataceae bacterium | reverse complement strand
ACTTCTTAAAAAAGGTTATCTATTTGGACTGCCACTAGATGATAATAAAGTTTTATTTGCTGTTACTGAAAAATCAAACTTTGATAAAATTGATAAATTCGTGGAGGTGTTAGAAGATGTATTACAATAAACTAATATTTGAAGTCTCAACACCAAATAGAATTGGTCATGATTTAAAAGTTAATACAAATAATTTATCTAACTTGCCATCTAATTTAAAAAGAAGTAATAAATTAAAACTTAGTGAAGTAAGTGAACCAGATGTTGTAAGACATTTTACTAATTTAAGTATGAAAAACTTTGGTGTTGATACAGGATTCTATCCACTTGGTTCATGTACAATGAAATACAACCCAAAGATTAATGAAAAAATGGCAAACTTGCCAGGTTTTCAAAATGTTCATCCATTAGCTCCAATTGAAGCGGTTCAAGGTTCACTTGAAGTTATGTATGAAACTGATATATTACTACGTGAAATTACAGGAATGGATAAGTTTTCACTAGCTCCATTTGCTGGAGCTCACGGAGAGTTAGTTGGACTTTGGATAATTAAAAAATATCACGAATTAAGAAAAGATTTTAAACGAACTAAAATAATTATTCCTGATAGTGCTCATGGTACAAACCCAGCAAGTGTTGCTGTTGCAGGATTTGATGTTTTAGAAGTTAAATCAAATGAAAATGGTACTGTTAATGTAGAAGCATTAAAAGAATTACTCTCAGATGAAGTAGCAGGAATTATGCTAACAAATCCTAATACTTTAGGTATTTTTGAAAAAGACATCTTAGAAATATCGAAGTTAATTCATGATATTGGTGGTCTTTTATATTATGATGGTGCTAACCTTAATGCCCTTTTAGGACGCGGTAAACCAGCAATAATGGGATTTGATATCGTTCACTTAAACGTTCATAAAACATTTTCAACACCACACGGTGGTGGTGGACCAGGAGCTGGTCCAGTTGGAGTAATTAAAACGCTAGAAAACTATTTACCTGGTCCAGTAGTAGAAAAAAATGATAAAGGTAAATATTTATTTAAAACACCTAAAAACTCAGTTGGTAGAATTGGTACATTTTATGGTAACTTTTTAGTTATTTTAAGAACTAATTCATACATTAAAACATTAGGTGTTGAAAACTTAAATAAAATTGGTAACCTAGCAGTCTTAAATGCTAATTATATTCGTAAATCTTTAGAAGATTATTATGAAGTTTCGATTAATGATTTATGTATGCATGAAGTAGTCTTTAATGGACTATTAGATAAATCAACAGGTATTACAACACTAGATGTTGCTAAAAGATTAATGGATTATGGTGTTCATCCACCAACAATTTATTTCCCATTAATCATTCCACAAGCAATGATGGTTGAACCAGTTGAAACAGAATCAAAAGAAACACTAGATCATTTTATTGATGTCATGAAAAAAATAGCAATTGAGGCTAAAGAAAACCCAGAAATCTTTAAAGACGCACCGCATGATACAATAGTAAGTAGATTAGATGAAGTGCAGGCTGCTAGAAATCCAGTAATAAAATTTGATGATTTATAAAAAAAGGTGAGATAATTGTTAATAGATACCCATACCCATATATATTTTAAAGACATAATTTATCGTTTAGAAGAAGTATTAAAAAATGCTAAGGAAAACGATGTTTTAAGTATGATTATTGTTGGGATTAATGGTGCATCTAATAAATTGGCAATTGAACTTGCTAATAAACATAATTTATATGCATCAGTTGGAATCCATCCAAGTGATGTTGATGGCTCTGATTTTAATGAAGTTTTATTATATGCAAAAGAAAATAGAGTAGTTGCAATTGGTGAGACTGGAATTGATTTATATTGGAGACAAGATAATCTAGAATTGCAACAAGCTATTTTCATTAAGCATATTGAGCTTGCAATTGAACTAAATTTGCCACTTATTATTCATATGCGCAATTCATTTGAAGAAATATATGATATATTAGTACAATATAAAGGTCGTGTAACTGGAGTATTTCACTGTTTCACACTTGGAATCAATGAAGCTAATAAAATTATTGATCTTGGTTTTTACTTAGGCATTGGCGGAGTTTTAACATTTAAAAATGCCAAAGACTTACAAGATGCTGTAAAAAAAGTACCAAAAGATAGACTAATTTTAGAAACAGATTCCCCGTATCTTGCCCCCACTCCATTTAGAGGCAAGATTAATGAACCTGCATATACTAAATATGTGGCAATTAAACTTGCTGATTTATTAAATGTTAGTTATGAAGAAATAAAAACAGTTACAACAAACAATACAAAAAGATTATTTAAAATAGGTGATGAAAAATGAAAGCAACAAAATTATTTAATTTATTAAAAAGCCAAGGAAAAGTTATTGCTTTTGCTGAAAGTATTACTGGTGGTGCCCTTGCTGCAAACTTAATTGCAATTCCAGGAGCTAGTCAAGTAATTAAGCAATCATTTATTACATATAATGAGATTACTAAGCAAAATACCCTTGATGTATCACCAAATTTAATTAAAAGATATGGTATTGTTTCAAGAGAAGTTGCAGAAGCAATGAATGCAGGTCTTAAAAACATTACTAAAGCTGATGTTTATGTTTCAATAACTGGTAATGCTGGTCCAACTTATCAAGGTAATGATACTCAATTAAAAGAAGCGTTTGTAGCAGTTGATTGTGGACATACTAAGCAAGTATTTCAAATTGATTTAAGATCAAAATCAAGACAAGCTAACATTAATAAAGCCGTCAAAATGACGTATCAACATGTTATTGAAGTTTTAAGTCAAGTCTAACATATATTACTTGTAATATAGTAGTTCATATGTTAAAATATAAAAGTTGAAAACCTTGTCACTTATGTGACCAACAGACCAAAAGGAGGAAGAAAGATGAAAAAATATGAAATT
>JAAYNT010000127.1 GCA_012520715.1 Acholeplasmataceae bacterium | reverse complement strand
CAATCACTCGCACAGGCGGCCGTAATAATCAAGGAACTACAACAGTAAGATTCCGAGGTGGCGGTGCGAAGAGAAAATATAGAATCATTGATTTTAAAAGAAACAAGGATGATATTCCAGCACGAGTAGCAACAATTGAGTACGATCCAAATCGTACTGCAAACATCGCCCTACTACATTATGTTGATGGTGAGAAAAGATATATCTTAGCACCACAAGGATTAAAAGTAGGAATGATGGTAGAATCGGGTACAACTGCAGATATTAAAGTAGGTAATGCATTGCCACTAGCTAATATTCCAGTTGGTACTATTGTACACAACATTGAACTTCGCCCTGGACGCGGTGGACAAATCGCAAGAAGCGCTGGAACAAGTGCTCAAATTCTAGGTCGTGAAGAAAAATATGTATTAATCAGATTACAATCTGGTGAAGTAAGAAAGTTTTTAAACACTTGCCGTGCCACAGTTGGTAGTGTTGGTAATGAATCACACGAACTTGTGACAATCGGTAAAGCCGGTCGTGTTAGACATATGGGATTTAAACCACATGTAAGAGGTTCAGCGATGAACCCAGTTGATCACCCACACGGTGGTGGTGAAGGTAGAGCGCCAATTGGCCGTCCTGCACCAATGACTCCTTGGGGTAAGAAAACTCGTGGTGTTAAAACAAGAGATTCGAAGAAACAATCTAATGATATGATTGTTCGTCGTCGCACGAAATAATAGGAGGGATTAACAATGAGTCGTTCACTTAAAAAAGGACCATTTCAACATCATAAATTAGTTCGCAAAATTCGTGAATTAAATAAAAATAATGAGAAACGCGTTGTTCAAACATGGTCACGCGCAACTGTGATTTCTCCTGAGTTCGTTAGTCATACGATTGGAGTTCACAATGGTAAAACTCACGTTCCAATTTACATAACTGAAGATATGGTTGGTCACAAATTAGGCGAATTTGCACCAACAAGAACTTATTATGGTCATTCAAAAGATGATAAAAGGGCGGTTAGAAAATAATGGAAGCAAGAGCAACAGCCAAAACAGTAAGAATTACACCACGTAAAGCAAGATTAGTAATTGATCTAATTCGTGGTCGTGATGTTAAAGAAGCACAAGCCGTATTAATGTTTACACCACGCGGTGCTTCACCAATTATTTTAAAAGTATTAAATAGCGCTATCGCCAACGCTGAAAATAATTATAACTTAAACGTAGATAACTTATATGTTAAAGAATGCTACGTTAATGAAGGTGTAAGATTAAAAAGATTATTACCTCGTGCTAAGGGCCAAGGTGATATTATTCAAAAAAGAACAAGCCATATTACAGTAGTAGTGGCAGAAAGAGAGTAGAGGTGAGAAACTATGGGTCAAAAAGTTAATCCAATTGGTTTGCGTATTGGAATTATCCGTAATTGGGATTCTAGATGGTACGCTGATTCTAATGAAGTAGCTGCTTTAGTAAAAGAAGACTATGAAATTAGAGATTATTTAACTACAGTTTATCGTGACGGATCAGTTTCTCATGTTGAAATTGAACGTTTAAAAGGCAAAGAAAAAAATAGAGTAAGAATTAGACTTCACACTGCTAAGCCAGGTGTTGTTATTGGTAGAGATGCTGAAACTAAGAAAAAAGTAGAAGCAGCTTTAGAAAAAATGACAGATAAAGAAGTTATTCTTAACGTAATTGAAGTAAAAAGACCAGAAGCAAACGCTCAAATCGTTGCTGATTCAATTGCTAGACAACTTGAAAGTAGAGCATCTTTCCGTCGTGTTCAAAAGATCGCGATTCAAAGAGCACTACGTAGCGGCGCAAGAGGAGTTAGAACTTTAGTTTCTGGACGTTTAGGTGGTGCAGAAATGGCTCGATCAGAAGGTTATTCAGAAGGTCAAGTTCCACTTCACACCCTAAGAGCTGACATTGATTATGCAACTAGTGAAGCTCATACTACGTACGGGATTTTAGGTGTTAAAGTTTGGATTTACCATGGTGAAGTATTACCAGGCCAAACAAGAGAAGATAACTTAAAGAAATTAGAAGAAAGATTTTCACAAAAAAGAGGTGGACGTCGTCCACACCGTAACACTAGAAGACCACGTACTCAAGGAGGCGAATAATTATGTTAATGCCAAAAAGAACAAAATATCGTCGTCCACATCGTATTTCATACGAAGGGGTAGCGAAAGGTAGAAACCTAGTAAATAACGGTGAGTATGCGTTAGTAGCTTTAGAGGGTAACTATATTACTGCTCGTCAAATTGAAGCTGCAAGAATCGCGATGACTCGTCACATGAGAAGATTAGGAAAAGTTTGGATCAATATCTTCCCTCACTTATCAAGAACTAAAAAACCTTTAGAAGTGAGAATGGGTAGTGGTAAAGGTGCTCCTGATCATTGGGTAGCAGTCGTTAAAAAGGAAAAAGTTATGTTTGAAGTTGCAGGAGTTCCTGAAGCAGTAGCTAAAGAAGCTCTACGTTTAGCATCACATAAACTTCCAATTAAAACGAAGATAGTAACAAGAGGTGAGCATAATGAAGGCCGCTGAATTAAGAAAATTTAGTAATGAAGAATTAACTGATAGAATTGGACAATTAAAAGAAGAATTATTCAACTTAAGATTCCAATTAGCAGTTGGTCAACTTGAAGATACTGCACGTATTAAAAAGGTGAGAAAAACAATTGCTCAAATGTACACTATCATTACAGAAAGACAAGCATAATAGGAGGAAACAGCAATGGAAAGAAATAAACGTAAAGTATACCGTGGTGTAGTTACATCAGATAAAATGGATAAAACTATAACTGTCGCTGTTGACACTTATAAAGTCGCACGCTTATATGGTAAAAGAATTAGAAAAACTAAAAAGTTTCATGTTCATGATGAAAACAATATCGCTGGTATCGGTGATAGAGTAGCAATTATGGAAACAAGACCACTTTCTAGAACTAAAAGATTCCGTCTTTTAACAGTTATAGAAAAGTCTGAACTAGCACAATAATAAAAGGAGGCAATAAAAATGATACAACAAGAATCAAGATTACTTGTCGCCGACAACAGTGGTGCTAGAGAAGTTCTAGTAATTAAAGTTCCAGGTGGAAGCGGTAGAAAATACGCTAACATCGGCGACGTAGTAATTTGTACAGTTAAAAAAGCAACACCAGGTGGAGCTGTTAAAAAAGGCGACATCGTTAACGCAGTTATCGTTAGAACAAAAACAGGTGTTAGAAGAAAAGACGGTTCATACATCAAATTTGATGAAAATGCCGTTGTTATTATTAAAGAGGATTTAAACCCACGTGGTACCAGAATCTTTGGACCAGTGGCCAGAGAGTTAAGAGAGAAAAATTTCATGAGAATTTTATCACTAGCTCCTGAAGTATTATAAGGAGGGCGACTAAGATGAGAATTAAAACTGGAGATACAGTTGCAATTATCGCTGGTAGGGATCAATTTACTACTGATAAAAAGGGCAACAAAGTACGCACAACAGGTCGCGTTCTAAGAGTTTACCCTAAAACAAATCGCGTGTTAGTTGAAGGAGTTAATATTGTTATTAAACACCAAGCCCCTTCACAAGCAAACGAAAAGGGTGGAATTATTGAAAAAGAAGCGCCAATTCACGTTTCTAACGTAGCATTAATTGATCCAAAAACTAAAACTCCAACAAGAGTTGGAATTAAAGAAGTAGATGGTAAAAAAGTACGCTACGCTAAAAAATCAGGCGAAGTCCTAGACAAATAAGGAGGGAACATAAATGTCAAGAATAAAAGATAAATATCAAACGGCTGTTGTTCCTGAATTAATGAAGGAATTCGGCTATACATCAGTAATGCAAGTTCCAAAAATTGAAAAAATAGTAGTTAACATGGGACTTGGAGATGCAGTATTAAACCCTAAAGTGGTTGAAGATGCTGTTAATGAATTAACATTAATTACTGGTCAAAAACCAGTTATTACTAAAGCTCGTAAATCAATTTCTAACTTTAAATTAAGAGAAGGAATGGTTGTAGGAGCTAAAGTTACTCTAAGAGGAGAAAAAATGTATTACTTCTTAGATAAATTAGTATCAATCGTCTTACCACGTGTAAGAGACTTTAGAGGAACTTCTAAAGACTCATTTGATGGAAGAGGAAATTATACTCTAGGTCTTAGAGAACAATTAATTTTCCCTGAAATTAAATATGACGATGTTAAAAAGGTCCGCGGAATGGACATTGTTGTTGTTACTACTGCTAAGACTGACCAAGAGGGTAGAGCACTGTTAACTCATCTTGGAATGCCGTTTAGAAAGTAAGGAGGATATCATGGCTAAAAAATCAAAAATCATGAAAAATGAAAAACGTAAAGAAGTTTACTTAAGATACCGTGATAAAGTCGAACAACTTAAAAAAGAAGGTCGTTATAACGAACTTCAAAAGTTGCCACGCGACGCTTCAAGAACTAGAATCCGTAACCGTGATTCAATCGATGGCCGTCCAAGAGGATATATTTCTAAATTCGGTATCTCAAGAGTAAAATTTAGAGAAATGGCTAACAAAGGCGAACTACCAGGCGTCAAAAAGTCAAGCTGGTAAGAAGGAGGAAGCAAAATGGTTATGACTGATCCAATTGCTGATATGCTAACGCGTATTAGAAACGCAAATAAAATGCGTCATGAAGTAGTATCAATCCCTCAGTCTAAATTAAAAGAAGAAATTGCTAAAATTTTAGTAAAAGAAGGATTTATTATTTCATATGAAGTAGAAAGCGCAGAAGTTCAAGGAAATATTTTATTAACTTTAAAATATACTGATTCTCGCGAAAGAGTAATTAAAGGTTTAAAAAGGATATCGAAACCAGGACTTCGAGTTTATGCTAAAGTCGAAGAACTTCCTAGAGTATTAAATGGTTTAGGAATTGCCTTAATTTCAACATCTAAAGGTGTAATGACTGATAAAGAAGCTAGATTAAACCAAGTTGGCGGCGAAGTGCTTGCTTACGTGTGGTAATAAGGAGGAATTAATATGTCACGTATTGGTAATAAAGTGATTGTAATTCCAGAAGGCGTCACAGTTGAACTTTTAGAAGGAAACGTTGTAAAAGTTAAAGGACCTAACGGTGAATTAGAATCACAATTTAATGAATTAATAGATATTAAAATGGAAAACGGCGAAATTTCATTAAGCCGTCCAAATAATGAACGCTTTACTCGTCAAATTCATGGTACTACTAGATCACTATTTGACAATATGGTACAAGGTGTAAAAGAAGGATTTTCTAAAAAACTAATTATTATTGGTGTTGGTTATAGAGCCGCAGTTCAAGGTAATAAATTAGTGTTAACAATGGGTTATTCACACCCAGTAGAATTAGAAATTCCAGAAGGTATTACAGTTACTGTTGAGAAAAACACTGAAATTACTATTAAAGGTGCAGATCGTTATTTAGTAGGTGAATTTGCAGCAAGCGTTAGAAAAGTAAGAAAACCTGAACCTTATAAAGGAAAAGGTATTCGTTATGAAGACGAACATGTACGTCGTAAAGCAGGTAAGACTGCTAAATAAGGAGGGAAAGTAAAATGATTAAAAAAGAGTCACGTAATCAATTAAGACAAAAACGTCATCTTAGAATTAGAAATCACTTAGCTGGAACTCCAGAACGTCCACGTTTAAGTGTTTATCGTTCTAATAAAGCGATTTATGTTCAACTTATTGACGACGTTAACGGTGTAACTCTAGTTAGCGCTCGTAGTCAGGAATTAAATCTATCAGGTAATAATAAAGAAGTTGCTAAAAAAGTCGGTACATTAATTGCCGAAAAAGCACTAAAAGCTAATATTAAAGAAGTAGTCTTTGATCGTAGCGGTTATTTATACCACGGTAGAATTAAAGAATTAGCCGATGCTGCAAGAGAAGCTGGCTTACAATTCTAAGGAGGAACAACATTATGCAAAGAGACAGAAGACAACAAGAAGAAAATCAATTTGAAGAAAGAGTTGTTCATATCAACCGTGTTACTAAAGTTGTTAAAGGTGGACGTCGTTTTCGCTTTTCAGCATTAGTAATCGTTGGAGATAAGCAAGGAAATGTTGGCTTTGGTACAGGTAAAGCTCAAGAAGTACCTGATGCAATTAGAAAAGCAGTCGAAACAGCAAAAGCTAATATGATTTTTGTTCCAATGGTTGGAACTACACTTCCACACGAAGCATTAGGTGTATTCGGTGCCGGTCGCGTTATTATGAGACCAGCTTCTGAAGGTACTGGTATTGTTGCTGGTGGGGCAGTAAGAACAATTTTTGAATTAGCTGGTATTAATGACGTACTAGCAAAATCACTTGGAACATCAACTCCAATTAATATGGTCCGTGCTACATTCGAAGGCTTAAAGAGTATTCGTACAGTTGAAGAAGTAGCAGCACTTAGAGGACTATCTGTGGAGGATATTCTATGAGATTACAAATTACATTAACAAGAAGTTTAATCGGAAGAAAACCTAATCAAGTTAGTACAGCTAAAGCATTAGGTCTTCATAAAGTAGGTCACACTGTGACAATAGTTAAAAACGAAGCAACTTTAGGAATGGTTAATCGTATTGGCCATTTAGTAGAAGTTGTAGAAGTAGAATAAGGAGGTTAGGAAGATGTTATCAAAATTACAACCAAACACTCCTCGTAAAGATCGTAAAAGAATTGGTAGAGGTATCGGTAGCGGTACTGGTAAAACTGCTGGTAAAGGTCACAAAGGACAATTAGCACGTTCAGGTGGACGTACTAGACCAGGCTTTGAAGGTGGACAAATTCCATTCTTCCAACGTTTACCAAAACGCGGATTTAAAAATGTTAACCACAAAGAATACGCGATCGTAAACTTAAAAGATCTAAACGTATTTTCTGATGGCGACGTAGTAACACCAGAAGTATTATTAGAAAGAAGAATTATTTCTAAACGTCAAGATGGAGTTAAAATACTAGGTCATGGTACTTTAACTAAAAAGATTACAATAAAAGCCAATTTATTTTCTAAAACAGCAGAAGAAGCAATTAAATCAGTTGGTGGAACAGTTGAGGTGATTTAAAATGTGGGCGCGCATAAAACGACTACTGTCTAATAAGACAATTATGTTAAGATTTGCCTTTACATTAGTTATTTTATTAGTATTTAGAATCGTTTCCTACATTCCAGTACCACTTTATAACACTGCAGCTATCAATCAAATGTTAGCTCAAAGTGAAGGATTCTTTGCAATATTAAATAGCTTTACAGGGCAAGCCCTTGAAAGATTTTCAATATTAGCATTAGGGATCTCACCTTACATTACAGCATCAATTGTTATTCAACTTTTACAAATGGTTTTACCATCAGTAAAAGAAATTGCTGAAACTGGCGAAGCCGGAAAAGCTAAATTAAACCGCTGGACTAGAATTTTAGCGGTTATTCTAGCCTTTATCCAAGGTTATGCATTAATTTTAGGTACATCAAGCGGCCCAGGTTCAGTCTTTTATCCAAGATATGCAGGTAGCGATGTTGTAGGTCATTTATATATGGCACTTACAATTGCTGCAGGTACTGCATTTTCAATTTTTATTGCCGATATGGTTACAAAAAGAGGAATTGGTAATGGTACATCACTACTAATTGTAGCGGGCATTGTTACAAGTATTCCAACAATGTTTTCTGTAATGTGGCAATACTATATTGTTGATAAAACAAATGGAAACTGGTCATATGCATGGTTTGTAATAATTACACTACTATATTTTGCTATTTTACTAGCGGTAGTATTTATGGAATCTGCACAACGTAAAATTCCAATTCAATACGCTAACCGTCAAGGTAAAAGTGATGCTAACGTACCAATTAAGCTAAATAGTGCGGGCGTAATTCCAGTAATTTTTGCCTCAACTATTTTATCAATTCCAATGACTGTGGCAGGATTTTTCAGTCAATCTGTAGATTCTGGTGCTGGTTATTGGGTAAACCAAGTATTTGGTTACACTAATCCAATTGGATTTATTCTATATGTTATTTTAATAGTAATATTTTCATTCTTCTATGCATTCTTACAAATTGATCCAGGCAAGATTGCCGATAACTTATCGAAATCACATGCCTTTATTCCAAGCGTAAGACCAGGAGAAGATACAAAAAACTTTATTGCTAAACTTTTATTTAAAGTAACAATTATAGGAACAATTTATTTAGTAATATTAGCTGTATTACCAATTTTAACTAGCGCAATCTTTGGATTAAAAGGAGCAGCTGGTCAAGCAATCATCTTAGGTGGTACTTCACTACTTATTGTTGTTGGTGTAGCAATTGAAACAGCACAACAATTAGAAAGTGATGCTGAACAAGATGAATACAAAGGGATTTTTTAGGTGATAAAAAATGATTATTATTTTACTAGGAGCACCAGGAGCCGGTAAAGGCTCACAAGCTGAGTTATTAGTTAAAAGATATAATATTCCGCACATTTCTACAGGAGACATCTTTAGAGATAATTTTAAAAATGAAACTCCAATTGGAAAATTGGCAAAAGAATATATCGATAAAGGACAATTAGTTCCTGACTCACTAACTAATGACATTGTTAGAGAACGCTTAAGTGCAAAAGATGTTTCAAATGGATTTATTCTTGATGGATATCCAAGAAATATCAATCAAGCTGAAGCGTTAGATAAAATCTTAAAACGCTTCGGTTGGGAAATAACAAGAGTTATTAATATTGCAACACCACTTGACTTATTAGTTAAAAGAATTAGTGGTCGTCGCGTTTGTTCAAACTGCGGGGCAGTTTATCACATTGAAAACAAAAAAACTAAACACGAAGGAATTTGTGATATTTGCTTTAACCCAGTTGTACAAAGAGAAGACGATAATGAACAAACAGTACTAACAAGAATTAAAATCTACGAAGAACAAACAAAAGACTTAATCGATTATTATAACGAAAAAGGACTTTTATCAAATGTTTCAGGAATTACAATTCCTCAAACTGATAAAGAAGTCGTAGAGATTCTAGGAGAATAATAGTGATTTACTATAAATCAAAACGCGAAATTAATTTAATGAAAGAAGCCGGTTTAATTCTAGCCGCTACAAGGCTAGAATTAGAACGACATCTTAAACCTGGTATTTCTACTTGGGAATTAGATAAGATCGCTGAAAAATTCATAAAAGAACGCGGAGCAACCGCGTCATTTAAAAACTATGAAGGATTTCCAGCTTCAATTTGCGCATCAGTAAATGAAGAAGTAATACATGGAATTCCATCGAAGAAAAGAATTTTAAAAGACGGAGATATTATTTCAATTGATCTAGGCGTTAACTATCAAGGTTATCATGCTGATAGCGCTTGGACTTATGCAATTGGGAATGTTTCTAACGAAGTTTTAGAATTGATGAAAGTCACCGAAGAAGCACTCTATAGAGGTTTAGAGGCTGCAAAGCCTAGAAACCAAGTAGGTGATATTTCATACGCAATCGAATCTTATGTTAATAAATTCGGATATGGAATTGTTCGAGAATTTACCGGTCATGGTATTGGGAAAAGCCTTCATGAACCGCCATATGTTCCAAATTATGGCGAGCCTCATACAGGTCCCATCCTCGCTGAGGGCATGACAATATGTATAGAGCCAATGATAAATTTAGGTACTGAAGAAATAAGAGTACTTGGTGATGGTTGGACCGTTATAACAAGGGACAAAAAACCAAGTGCCCACTTTGAACATATGATAGTAATAACAAAGGACGGGTATGAAATATTAACACCTAAACTAGAAAAAAAGGAGTGAATCTATGGCACGAGAAGAAATTATTGAAGTAGAAGCAAAAGTTATTGAGATATTACCAAACACACAATTTATTGTAGAATTAAAAAATGGACATCGAGTATTAGCCCACGTCTCTGGTAAAATCCGTATGCACAACATACGCATTTTACCTGGTGACACCGTAGTTTTAGAGTTGTCACCATATGACTTAACTAAAGGGCGAATTACGTATAGAAGAAAATAGGAGGTATGATGAAATGAAAGTAAGATCATCTGTGAAACCAATTTGTGACAAATGTAAAGTTATTAAACGTAAGGGCCGTGTTAGAGTGATTTGTGAAAATCCAAGACACAACCAACGTCAAGGTTAAGGAGAATATAAGTTATGGCAAGAATAGCAAACGTTGACATTCCTAATAATAAAAGAATAGTTATTTCACTTACTTATATTTATGGAATCGGTTTACCAACATCAAAACAAATTTTAAAAGACGCTCAAGTCGACGAAAATACAAGAGTACACGCACTAACTGATGAAGAATTAGGTAGAATTAGAGCGGAAGTCGCTAAGTATAAAGTCGAAGGAGATTTACGTAGAGATGTTTCAAAATCTATTCAAGATCTAATGGATATTGGATCTTATCGTGGAATGAGACATCGCCGCGGACTACCTGTTCGTGGTCAAAATACCAGAAATAATGCACGTACTCGTAAGGGTAAAAAGCAAGCACCTGGTAAGAAAAGATAATTAAAGGAGGAATATAAAATGGCAAGAAAAAGAACAACTAGACGTAGAGTCAGAAAAAACGTTCCTCTAGGAATAGCTCATATTCACACTACATTTAATAACACTATTGTAACAATTACAGATACAAATGGAAATGCAATATCATGGTCAAGCGCTGGTGCCATGGGCTTTAAAGGTAGTCGTAAATCGACTGCATTTGCTGCTCAAGTTACAGCAGAAGCTGCTACTAAAGCTGCTATTGACAATGGTATGATTAAAGTTGAGGTATACGTTAAAGGAACAGGTCCTGGACGTGAAGCCGCAATTAGATCTATCCAAGCAGCCGGTTTAGAAATCACAGCGATTAAAGATTCGACACCAGTTCCACATAACGGTTGTCGTCCACCAAAACGTCCGCGTGGATAGAAAGGGGAGAATAATAAATGAGAGATTTACTATTTGAACTACCAACGTCTGTTGAAGAAATATCAAAAGACGGTAATAAAGCCAAGTTTACTATTAAACCACTACAACGTGGTTATGGAATAACACTTGGTAACGCACTAAGAAGAGTATTATTATCTTCAATGCCAGGAGCAGCAATTGTAAACGTTGAAATCGATGGAGTCCAACATGAATTTTCAACTATTCCTGGAGTATATGAAGATGTGATGGGTATTATCTTAAATTTAAAAGAAGTAATTTTTAGAGTTGATTCTCTAGATCAAGACTTTGAACAAAAATTATATTTAAACGTAGCTGGTCCAGCTGTAGTAACAGCCGGAGACTTTGGTCAAGTTACAGGAGTTGAAATTGTCAATCCTGATTTGATTATTGCTAACTTAAACGAAACTGCAACATTATCAATGACTGTTACAGTTCGTAGAGGTGTTGGTTATGTTTCTGCTGATGAAAATAAAATATTTTCAGGCAATCAAGTTGGATTAATCGCAATCGATTCACTATATTCACCAATTTTAAGAGTTGCATATCATATTGAAAAAACTCGTGGTGATGATGATGAGTTAACATTAGAAGTTGAAACTAATGGTGCAATTGAAGCAAAAGATGCTATTGCTATGGCTTCTAAAGTTTTAATTGATCACTTTAACGTAATCATTCAAATTAGTGAAAATGCTGGTCAAATTGACTTTATTAAAGAAGAAGAAGTTGATGAAACTAATCACATTTATGAAAAGAAAATTGACGATCTTAACGTCTCAGTTAGATTATTTAACGCATTAAAACGTGCAGGCATTTACAAAATCGGCGATTTAATGAAACTTAAAGAAGAAGATATAATTAAATTTAGAAATTTAGGTCGTAAGTCATTAAAAGAGTTAAAAGAGTGTCTAGCTGAATATGGTTTAGAGCTCCAATCTAGCTACAACCAAGATGATGATAATGACGACTACGATGAATAGAAAGGAAAATTTATATGGCAAGTAAACTAGGAAGAAGAACTTCAGCCCGTAAAGCCTTACTAAGAGATTTAGTAACAGACATTATTATTAATGATCGCATTACAACAACTGAAGGTAAAGCAAAAGAATTAAAGAAACTAGCCGATAAAATGGTTACCTTAGCGAAAAAAGGTGATTTAGCCTCTCGTCGTCAAGCCGCAAAATGGGTTCGTCCAGAACAAGCAAATGACGGACAAGATGCACTTCAAAAACTATTTAATGAAATCGGTCCAAGATATCAAGATCGCAACGGTGGATATACAAGAATTATCAAAACTGTTCCTCGTAGAGGAGATGCAGCACCAATGGCGATTATCGAATTTGTTTAATTAATTATTAAAAATGAGTGGAAAGTTTCCACTCATTTTTTTATTTTTGTGATCAGTTGGAAACAATAATATTAAAAGAAGGAGTTGAATCATCAAACAATTCATATAGAAAATGTATTGCACTAAAAACAATCACCATCCCT